>NZ_JFGV01000114.1:0-3089 GCF_000612035.1 Photorhabdus aegyptia
ATGGTGACAGGAATGCAATCTTACCACCATGAGCTTTTGAGTTTATTAGGCGCACAATATAAAGCGGTTTATTCCTGAATTAGGTGAGGAATGAATTATTTAAAGGAATACGAACATGTTTACTTCCGGATTAACGATGTTGCACTTATTATGTGAATCCAAGAAGAGGATCTTTTCTTAATCCATCCAAGAGATGGCAATATTATATGCTACACTGATTTATTAAATTCACTACCTATAGATGGTTTAAATGTGTATGCTTTGCAAGAGTATGGATTAAGTGATTTAAGTCAGGCTAGTAGTATTTCTTCTATAGCATCTTGTTATTTAAATGAAATCTTAAAGAAAAAAACGGGTAAACTAAACTTAGTTGGTTACTCTTTTGGTGGCATCATTGCACATGAAATTGCTGTTCAAGCTGTTGAAAAAGGATTAGATGTAAATCTATTATGCTTGATAGATACTGTTTGCTCTACTATTAATGAGTATTTATCTGATGAAAGCTTGATTGCTGGTTTAGTGGCTGAATATTTTGGAAGAGATAATATTGATAATATTTTGGAATATGTAAATAAATTTGGCATTGAAGAAGGAATTAATATTATTTACGATATGTTAAGTGCCGAAGGTAGATCCCCAGCAAATAGTACAAAAGAACAGTTTTGTTTAGAGCAAGTGATTTATATTAAAAATGGTTCTGCTGCAATTAAACATATTCCAAAGATATACCAAGGAAATTTGTTTTTTATAGCTGCTGAGGAGAATTTAGTTATTAGAAATCGTGAATATGGCTGGAGACCCTATGTTAGCGATTTGATTGAATTAAATATTGTAGAAGGAGAACATAATAATATTTTACAGCGTTCTTATGTGGAGGTGGCAAAATTAATTACCCAAAAAATATTTCTTTAAAGTATTATGGGTGATATAATTTTCTCTATTATTTTAATATACTGAGGTTATCATGCTATTCTTAAGATCTATTTCGTATAAGAACGCAATTAATGAAGATGATTCTTTGATATATCCATTGAATATAAAATGTATAAGAAATATAGAAAAGGTAGAGTTTAATTCCCCGGTTACTTTTTTTGTTGGAGAAAATGGTTCTGGTAAGTCAACACTTCTTGAGGCTTTGGCTATAGGATTAAATGCTGTACATATTGGAAGTAATGAATTTGATTATGATGAGTCTATGGTTAATATTCAAGATTTTTCTAATAGGATCAGATTTGTTAGAAATGCCAAACCATTAAAAACTATTTTTTTTCGTGCCGAAGATGTTCTGGGATTTATAAAAAGAATCTCTAAAACTAAGGAAGATCTCAATGAAATGGAGAATGCATTTCTCAAAGAGATAAAAGGCGATGGGAAATATCGTGCAGTGGGGGCGGTAAGAGGGCAATTGAGGGAATTAACTCAGAGTTATGGCGATGATCCTTACGCTAAATCACACGGAGAGACATTTTTAAATATATTGCAGAAACGTTTCTATAAGAAATCTTTATTCTTTTTGGACGAACCTGAAACACCTTTATCTCCTTTACGTCAATTAGCATTAATATCTTTAATAAAACATTATGTGGGATTAGGGGCACAGTTTGTTATTGCTACACATTCTCCCATATTGATGGCTTTTCCTGGAGCAGACGTCTTACATTTTAATTCTGATAGAATTGAAATGTCTGATTACAATGATATCGAGCATGTTGTGATAACAAAATCTTTCCTTAATAACCCTGAACTTTATTTGAGAGATTTATAGCATAGGGCGTAAATTATATGCAATTATTTAAATTTTTATTGAAAAAATATCCCTATAGATTATTTTTTGTTTTTGTTGTCAGTTTTATGGTTGGTTTAGGTGGGGGATATTTAATTTCTTTTATTAATAATTTGATAGCTGTGAAGGTAGAAAATAATTACTTATATTATTTAACGATATTTATTTCCTCTTTATTGTTTTTGTTTTTTTTAGGCATATTCTCAGAGCTTATGGCATTGAAATTATCATTAGATGCTACAGCGAGTTTCCGAAAAAGTATTGTTGATGGTGTGATAAATAGTAGTTTACGTCAGATTGAGCTTACGGGCGCTAATCGAATATTTTCTTCATTGACGAGAGATGTGACAATATTAGTTAGTGCTTTATCAAATATGCCTATATTTTTGACTAACCTCTCTATAGTTATTGTCATCATAGGTTATTTGTTTTATTTATCTATTTCCTTATTTTTGTGGACGATGTTTGCATTGTTTATAAATTCAGTAATATATCTCTTTATTAGCCATAAATCGAAAACTGAATTTAAAAGGGGGAGAGGTTATGAAGATTTATTATTTAAAGATTTTATATCTTTGACCGAAGGAATAAAGGAATTAAAGATTAATGAGTTAAAAAAATATAATTTTTTGCGGGAGTTGCATGATAATATTAATAAGCAAAAGAAAATTTCTCTGCGGGCAAGGTTTTTTTATATAATAGGGGGTAATTTCAATACAATGATGATTTTCTCTATATTGGGGATTTTGATATTTATGAATGGTAGTGGAGATAAAATTGAATTAATTTCGGCAACGGTTGCGATTATTTATGTTATGGGGCCTTTAAATGGACTGTTACATATGTATCCATTATATATGGATGGGTATGCTTCTTTTGTTTCTTTAAAAAACCTAGAGTTTGATAACATCTTACAGAATAATGTTGAAAAGATAGTGTCGAAGGATACCCCATTGGATTGGGAATACATATATTTCCGAAATGTTTCTTTTTCATATAATGAAAAAAACAAAATAGAAGCAGGTGATGGATTTAGTATCGGGCCACTAAGCTTTTCTCTGAAAAAAGGTTGTATCACTTTTATTGTGGGAGGGAATGGTTCTGGCAAAACCACGCTGATGAAACTTTTGACGCGCTTATATTCTCCTACAAGTGGCTCTATTCTTTTAGATGATATGATTCTTGAAAAAGAAAATGAAGTTTTTTATAAGAATAAATTTTCAATTACATTTGCTGACTATCATATATTTAATAAATGGGGCTGTCCTAGATAGCGATTATATTTTTCCCTTAACTATTTGTTTTA
>NZ_JFGV01000113.1:0-3807 GCF_000612035.1 Photorhabdus aegyptia
CAACGCACTGGTCAGCCCCTGAACACGTTGCTATCCGCTCTTGAACCTTGTCATACTCCTGCCGATATTTATCCCTAACGGCAGAACGGCAACTGCTATCACCCTGACAATTAACCAGTTCCTCACTTCTTGAACGATTTTGGTCAACGCTTAGATGATTATTGTCTACAACAACGCATTATCACTTAGTGAACAATGGGTTGTTGCTTATAATTGCGTAAATTTCATCTGTTATTGGGTCTATATCTTCCCCATATTGGCCTCTATCCCCCATCATTCTGAAATCATTCATAATATATTTGTATAAATTCTTCATACCATTACTTGCTTTGTTCTCAAGAATATTAATGGATTTTATTAAGTATGTATAAGATGACTCTCCATTTCCTGATTCTTTTAAATACGTAACAACTTGTTTCAATAAGGATATTAATCTTGCGATTTCTATCATATCTTCATTTGTTGACATTTTATTTTCCTTTATTTGTTATTTGATCTGGAAATGTTTTCTTAAATTCTTCGTAAGTGTAAACATTACCTGTTTTTCCATCTCGTATTGATTTAATCCAATCCATAGGATAATTCCGTGGCAGTAGAATTTGATCAGCTCCACCTATGTATTTAGGATTATTACTCAAAGGTGGTTGTTCCCCAACAGAACCAATGTTTAGCTTAGTATTTTTGGGTACTTCTATCTCAGCCTCAAATCGAGTTGTACTCCAGTTTTTATAGACGGCAGTTTCGTTTCTGCCCGCATTTTGTGTGGTTGTTGCGTAACCACCATCTAATTTGGCTTGATCATTAACACCACCAAATTTTCTAAATAATGTTACAGGTTCTTGTGTAATAACAGTTTCATATTTTCCAGCCTTAAATGTCGAGGACACACTTGTAGGTAAATGTTCCTTATCTACTATAACTATACTCTTATCTATTTTCGTTCCTAGTGAAGCTTTGGAATTAACATTTGTATGCGAGATGTTTTTATCAGCACCAAGGGCTATTTCTCCAATTTTCGCTGTCTGTGCTTTTTCTTTCATCAAATTATCAATCGTTGAACTATTTTTTCTATCAACAGCTTCTATCGATTGATATTTACTCAAAGACAGATATGCTTTCGCGGCTGCAAACTGTATTCACTGTTGGGTATCCCTCCGGCAACAATTTCCGCCGCCTTCTGCGGTGTCATCTGCTCATTCGATAACACGACATCCAACGGAACACCAAAGAAGTTCCCCCACGCAATAATCAGACCTTTTGCCGGGTCCTGACCATCAGGGACTTGGCCTTTTAGGTAGTGAGTTAAGGCTGCGTTGATTTCTTCGGGTGTTGCCCCAGATTGGGCCATTTTTTGAGCCAGTGACCCCGCGCCTTCAAAATGTTTAGCGCATTCGGAACCAAACAAACTTCCCATGCTAAGGGCATTATTATCCGCAACAACCCATTCCATTGCGATGTTGACCGCGCCACACACCGATTTTCCCAATGCCCTCAGTCAGTTACCACCCGTTTTTTCCAGTGTGGTTTGAGGCTCGACCTACAACGCCCCGACGCGACTTTTCAGCTCGATAAGCCATTTTGTCCCAGCGTAATGAACTTCACCTTTAGAGCTAGATGGCTGTCCAATATTTGGGGTATCGTTCCTTTAGTAGGATATTTGTCAATAAAAATCCTCTCTTTTAAATCTGATCCCTGTAGGAATAAGATCATCTTTTTCAAAATAAACAGTGCACTCTTTTTCGTGAAGGATTACTGAATAACCATATATAATCCCGTCTTCTTCACTAATACCTAAAACTACCCCCTTCAAGCCGATATATTCCTTATTCTTAGCACTAGATATAACTTCAACTTCTTGATAAAAATCTATTTTCATATTTATCACTTATGTGTAATTTTTCCATCAAGCGATACGTTCAGATGAGAGCCATCACGAGTAGCCCAACTTAGTTGGGACTTACCGGTACGAGATAGCTGCACATCCCACTCGAATGATTGCCCCGTAGTACGTGAAGCCCCCTTAACCCATTCATTTCCGAATTTATCAATATAACCATTATTAGGTCCTCTTGGTAATGGCTGAGAGGGAGAATAATTTTCTGGCGGAACATAGCGAATTTTACCTTCCGTAGGAAGTTCAACATACTTAACTCTTGCCTTTGTTGACCAAGATTGCGATGAGCCAATAGTTCCAGAAGGATTAAAAGGAGGCTCTTCAACATAGGATAAAGCTGACCCATTTTTTTCCACAGAAGCAGCACCCAACGGTTTACCGCCTCCAGCAGGTAACTCTTTCACCGGGGAAAACAAACCGGTCATTACGCCTGCCAGATTCTCAAGTGCTTTTTGATCACCTTGTGAGGCTTTAATGGCCGTATCCTTAATACCATTCCATGCTTCACCGTTCACAAGGGAATTAAAGGCATTGGCAACAGCCTGATCTTTCTTACTCAGATCACTTTTTGCCTGTTCACAATAGTTACCGCCTGTTGCACAGGTCACTAAAGCCGCGGTTGCATCAAACGCCGTATCCCCGCCTGCCATCACAAAATCACCCGTTTCAGAAGCAAAAGTCAGTACACCATTAACCAACTGAGAAGCCGTATTTTCACCCAGTTTGTTACGAACCTGATCTTTCCAGTATTCAGCACTTTCCTTAACCGCTTTTCTAGCCTTATCACCTGATAACGAGTTATTCTCAACAACAAGCTGTATCCAGACTTGCGATTATATTGGCCGGAATTAAGTAGCTAAGGATCTGAAGAGGATTTTCTTTTGCGAATTTCTTCTATCTTCGCCAATACCCAAATTCCAATTCCAACAGGCAATCCTGCACCAACTCCTACTCTCGCAGTGTAAATAAAATCATTCCAATGATAATTAAAATAACCATTTTCAAAATAATAAAATGCAGGTACAGCTAACCCTGCAATAAAGGCCAAAAGAAAAATAAACGATGTCCAGTAAGCTGTAAGTAGGATAAAAGCTTTTAATCCTATTCGTTTATTTCGTTTATTTTCCATTTTTAGCTCCATTTTCTTTTATCTGGTTTTCAATACCAGTGCCTATTACTGTACCTACAACAGTACCTCCGATAGCACCACCTATTTCTGACGCTACAGGACTGATAACGACAGGAGCCAGTTTATCTGTAATTATTTTTCCACCTTTAGCACCTGCTACAGTACCAACAGCCGCACCTATAACAGCTCCAGTTGCATCTTCACCTTTAAGCTTGCTACCCAGCCAGGCTCCACCAATATTTACCCCTTCTGTATATATCAAGCCTTTACCTTGGGTTAATGCTCCCACTCCGGCAGCTATAAGGGTGTCGGTATAGCTGTAACTCTCGTTTGGTTTCATAGTGATAAGCTGTTTTCCGGTATCGGATATTGCACCAAGTAAAGCTCCACCCACTACGGCTGCGGTCCCAGCAACAGGCGCAATTATAGTACCTCCCACAGCAGAAGCACCTGCCCCCCAAGCGACTAATAATCCTCTTGCCGGATCTTGTCCTTCCGGGTGATCGCCTTTGGCATGTTTTGACAATGCCGCTGAAATCTCTTGAGGGGATTTACCTTCATTTAACATAGCGGTAGCCAGACTGGATGCTGACCGACCATAATCCGCCATGCCTTTGGGTAAGCTCAGTGCATTATTATCCGCCGCATTCTTCCCTGCCTGTGCCCCAGTGAGGGCGCTCTCGGTAGAGTCACCAGCAATACCGCCTGCCAACCCAGCCGCCAGGGTGGAAAGGGTGCTGATAGTTTGCTTCTGCTCCTCCGTTAATTCACTGACTTTGGCCCC
>NZ_JFGV01000112.1:0-4219 GCF_000612035.1 Photorhabdus aegyptia
CAGAGCTCTGATAGCAATGACTGCTGGACGCTTACCTGCATCAACCAGTTCTTGTGCTGCCTTGGCAACGTCTATGTATTCAATGAGCTTACGGGTCATAGTGATACTCCTTTCTGGAATTGTAATATTTATCATAATTATGGTAATTATTATAATGACAAGTATAGAATTGAAACCTGCCTTACCGAAGAAAAGATAGAAAAAGTTACGATGTAACTATTACTCTGGAAAGAATTCGAAGGTATCCAACAGCACCTATCTCCACAGCATAGAATAAAGTTGCCAGAAAGATTTGTTCAGTATTATTCACATGTTAATCCTACCTCAGCTACAGTTCTGGCCTGACCTTTAACGCTTCCACGTAGAGCAAGACTTGTTCCGGCTAGATAGTTTCCGAAGTGTTGTCAGTGACATATTGGGTTTGAGGAGTAACGGAACCAACCCCCTAATTCTCCTTTGCTGACGGACTCCGGCACAGTAAACGAATAGCGCCCTTGCATATTGATATGCCCATATTGTAACGGCGAAAGTTTTTCAACATCTTCATCCTGAACCGAATAACCTTCCCGTCTGAGCTGCCGGACCGCTGCATCCATGTAAATCGTGTTCCACAGAACAATAATATTGAGCACCAGGCATAATGATCCAAGTTGATCTTCCTAAGCCTGCCTCAGCTCTCCCCGTTTTCCATGAAAGACATTTCTGGCCACTCCTTGGCCCCCGGCCTTTTTTCAATGTCCGATAATGGGACTTATCGGACATTGATTGTGGTATACTGCTTGTCCGATGAGACGATTCAGAGAGTCAATTCCTATTGAGCATTGAATATCGTGACCAACCGGGAATGAGTTGCAGGTGGTTCTGATTCATAATGAATGAGGCGTCTACGTGAAATCTGCGCCCCCTCGTGGGGGTTATTACGTTACTTTTTACGTAGCGCAACCGAGAGAGAGGGTTTTTATGGCGGGTGGACTGGCGCGGATCGGCCACGATGTGACATTAATACCGGATAACCCGGATCTGAATGAGGAAGTCCTCCGGAATCTGAATGCGTTTATCAAAGACCGGGAGGCATTTGCAGACAACACCTGGCAGCAATTCATCAAGGCCACCCGGCGCTGGTGCAACTGGTGTCTTGCCCAAGGGCGACCTTATCTGCCGGTTGATGCCGATGACCTGCGGGATTATCTGCTGGAGCTGCATGAAAACGGGCTGGCACCGGCCACCATCAGTAATTATACCGCCATGCTGAACCTGTTGCACCGGCAGGCCGGGTTACTCCCGGCCGGCGACAGTCAGCAGGTGAAACGGGTGCTGAAAAAAATCCACCGGGTGTCTATCGTGAGGGGGGAAACCGAAGGGCAGGCGATACCGTTCAGAATTACCGACCTGAATCAGGTCGATGCGGCATGGCAAGCGTCAGGCAGACTGAAAGAGATCCGCAATCTGGCGTTCCTGTTTGTGGCGTACAATACCCTGTTGCGGGTTTCCAATATTGCCCGACTCAGGGTGAAGGACTTGATTTTTAACCGGGATGGCAGTGTGATGCTGAACATCGGCTACACCAAAACCATTGTCGACGGGCGCGGGCTCACGAAAGCCCTGAGCCCCAGGGCCTCAGCCTGCCTGCTAAAGTGGCTGAACGTCTCAGGCTTACTGGATCATCCTGATGCCTACCTGTTTTGTAAGGTACATCGGGTGAATAAAGCGATCATCAGCACGGAGAAACCATTAGATACCCGTCAGTTGAGAAGAATTTTCGCGGCGGCGTGGACGGTGGCACACGGGGATAAAAAAGGCATAGAAAATAAAGGCCGGTATGCGACCTGGACCGGCCACAGCGCCCGGGTGGGGGCCGCCCAGGACATGACCGAATCGGGTTACAGCCTGGCCCAGATCATGCACGAAGGCACCTGGAAAAAACCGGAAACCGTCTTGGGCTATATCCGGAATATTGAGGCCAAAAGAAGCGTGATGATTGACCTCGTGGAAGGCAGATCTTAACCAAATAAAGTGGCATACCGGCGGGAAAGATGTACGGTCATCCTTGCCACTGCCGCTTTTGTCGGCTTTTGACCTAAACGTTTCAGGGGGGGTATCCCGCCTCATTTTTACGTGGTAATGTACTTAGTCTGGATGTCGGTATCGTTAAATCATCACAATTCTAATTTTAGAATAATCTAAAAGAAGAACATAATAGGGATGTGCTTGGGAAAAGGGCAAATATCTTACATTAAGAGTATTCATCTCTTATCTCCTTTGGTGCTAAACATATACCAAATAGGCCAACAGTATTGGCACTTGTATCATAGTAATGGTAATGTACTACAAGATTGAAATAGAGTACTATCAATGATGATATAGATTCGCTGGAAACAACAACTTGGAAAAACTTGTCATTAAAGGTAAAGAACGATGAATGTAATACAAAAAGAGGATGTGTTATTAGCACTAAATTTTTTAATCAATCGTGGTGGAACAGCGTTGGTATGGGCTAGAGATAAAATGGAAAAGGGGACATTTGATTATGTAGACGGCTTAACACTTCGGAGTGAAATTAAAGAAAAGATCTTTCATATCTGGATATTAAAAGAAAGTGATGATGAATGTTTATGTCACCGCACATTAAATATATTTCTTGAACTATATGAGGGTATTTTGTCTTACTTGAACAGTCATGGATATACGCCCGATCATGTCTCGTCATCAGTCTATCCTGACGGTTTTATTTAGTTTTCCATAGATGAATACAAATAAATCCGTCAAGAATTTCATGAATTGAGCCAATAAACTGATACTGTTCAGCATCCGCGAACAGACGGTTTGCAAGGAGCGGGATCACGGCCAGAACGGATCTTCATGTTTTTTAAAAATCCTTTTGTAATATTTGCTGTTATGAAATCTGTTGCTAGAATTAGATATAAAATATATCAAAATAAATAGTATATTGAAGATGATGATAATAGGATACTTGATAAGATCTCCCACCTAAATTTACATTGAAATATTCCAATCTTACAGTTTAATCATAATAAAGGATTCTGCTCAGCAGAATTCCTAAGAAATTTTATTTTAAGTATCTGCTAGGCCAGATTTCACTAGGCCTACAGTTTAATGCGGTAGTAACAAGCTGCTCACTAAGAACCAGTGTTTTTTTGAACATTATTTTGTTGTTGAGGAATATTCATATTTTCTTCTTCAGAGAATTCAGAAACTGATTCTTTATCTTGATATTTCATATCTTACCATCCTTCATTTATGACATGTAATATATATCGACAGAAGAAGTGTAGTACAAGAATATGCTAACTTCCTTCCGTAAACGTGTTTTTCAGAGAAGCAAGCATCGCTTCCAGTGAGTTACCGTGTAAATAGCTGCGCAAAATAGTAGATCACTTGAATGGAACTCAGTCCGAATTGTGCGATCTGATTAATCGCCAAACCAACCACAATCACCAACCGGCCTGAGCGATGCCGATCATGGGGTTGTCGGGTGGCGCGGGGGAACCTCCCCCCTACGCTCCCACAGAACCGTACGTGACACTCTCGCGTCATACGGCTCTTGTCGCTGAGCCGTTCAGCTTCTATAGGCCAAGCGCCAGTGTACAAACAACATCGGACACTCTCTGCGGATACGCCGCAACCATTGGCATGCGCGGGACAGACTTCCCCGGGTACGTTTGTGTTTGCGGGCAATCCATTTGGCCAGATGCAGGTCAACTTGTGCCATCACTGGATACAACGACGATTGGTAAAAACGCCCATAGTAGGTTATCCACCCTCGCAGAACTGGATTGATCCGACGCGCCACTTCTCCCAAGGGAACAAGGGTGCGCCGCTGCAATTTCCAATCTCTCACGATTTGACGGATCGCCTTGGCCGCTCGCCCACTCATGGCTGGCAGAAAACTGAGGAATATTGATCCGTCGCTCGCTTTCGATTTCCTGGGCCGAAATGTATAACCCAGAAAGTCAAAGCTGATCTCAGGGTAGTCTTCCGTTCGCTTTCCATCTTTGCAGTAGACTATCTTTGTCTTGCTCGGACTCATTTCCAGCTTGCAAACCGCAAGACGTTGTTCAAGCGCACCACGCAGCATGGTTGCTTGCGCATGACTTTTGCAGTGGATCACCAGTCGAGTCGCCCCGGGGAACCTCCCCCCAAGGCGCTCACGGAACCGGACGTGAACGTCTCCGCTCATCCGGCTCTTCCCATTGAAGCC
>NZ_JFGV01000111.1:0-4972 GCF_000612035.1 Photorhabdus aegyptia
ACTATCTTTTTATCCTTAGTCATTCCGCATGGATACAACCCTTCTTTATATATCTCAAAGATCTTCTCTAAGATTGATTCCTTTTGTTCACCTAATATATACCTTTGAATAGATAACATGTTTAGTTGAGAATATACCTCATCTAAAACTTCAAAATAAAAATCATCATAGTCAGAGTTTTCTTTTTTTATTTTTTTCTTTCGATAGGCGATTGAAATTTTATCATAATGAACAGAAAACTCTTTACTTATATCATTTAAATATTCGTCAGCTTCATTAAATTCACTTCTTAACCTAAATTTACTTATAGAATTTTCAATGAGATCTAACCATACCAAATATCCATCGGGTAATAACTGTTCAAAAGATAAAGTGAGTGCTAATTCAGGATCATGAATTTCTAAATAACGACTGGATTGATTGCTAAGAACCCCTGAAAATAATTTTTCAGACAAAAGAAAAGCCATTGGTTCAATAACAAATTCTTTTTTTATATCAATCATATACACCTCTATTTATTAAATATATTATCCCACAATTCAAAAGCTCTTTGCTTGCCTATATCAGGATTCTTAGAAATATCTTTTGACCTAATTGGCATGCCATTCATCATTGCTTTCTTCGCCTTATTTTGTATGTCAGCAACTTGTTTTGCTACAACATTAGTAGGCTGGTTTAAATCAATTTTATTTAGAGCTTTTTCAACTGCGGCAGAATATCCATTATGGCTACCTCGATGTCTTGCCATTGTGCTAACTGTAGTAGCAACCTTTTTATCTTTGATGGGGTCTGGCTGCCTCAAAAATATTCCATTACTAGCATCATCAATATCATATCCAATTTTTTTCAAAGCAGGATGATCTGATAGCTGTTTCGGGATGACATGGTGCGCTTCATGTCCCTTCCATGAAGTTGAGCGCGGCAATCCCATATCTTCCATCATGTTTTTACCCAGTTTAGTTGAGCACCCCGCTAACCCCAAGGGGTCAATGCAGTTCGCCGGGTTATGGACATAACTGTACGGGTTAGGACCACCAGAACGATGATAAGGTAATCCTGTAACACCATTGGTTCAAGGAGTGTGTCATTTCTTTTTTTTAATTTCCTGAAATGACACAAAATTTCTCATATCCCCTTTAGCTATTTTATATTAACATTATGGTAATTTTTTCTTTATTTTTTTTCTTTTACTTTCGATATCATATCTATAGTCTATACAATAATTTTTAAATGCATCATCTAGTTTAACTATTTTCACACCACTAACTTTCATCTTTACAAAGATTTCTGTTGCGTGTTCGGAAAGAAATAAAAAATCAGCAAGTAAAGTGCTACGTAGTGTAAATACATCAATGCAGTGTGGATTGTTAATGGTCAACTTATGAGGAATTAGAGAGCCAAACCTGTCTTCTTCTAATTCAGATCTATCCAAATCTAGAAGAGTATCATCACCTATGAAATACATGTAATTAAAATCATCCCTAAGTATATTACCATCTTTGATTGAAGTTGCTATTAATTTTTTAGATATAACTTCACAAATTTTTAAATTACTAAATAAATCAATGAAATTATCAGATATAATATGGCTTGCTCCGTGATTATAATAATTAAACCGCAGAGCTCCTATATTTTTATTACATAATAAAAACAATTGATTGGGGCACTCTGGTTCTTTCATGTAATAGGGGAATGAGTATTCAGAGCCGTTATAATCCCAATTGTTATTTACTTGTTTTTTTGTATCTACAATAGCATGAAGATATCTTGGTATTACTGAGGATTTATAATCATTCATTAAGACATAGTAATTCATCAATTCAATCTCCCACACTTTGTTGTAGTTACTCTTCCTGACCAGATCTTATTTTTCATATCCATTTGAATCTTTCTTATAGCATCCCTAGCCTCTCGATCATTAATATTACCATTTTCATGCTGACGTCGAACTATTTCTATTTCCTGCCTTACTTCATTAGAATAAATATTATGATTACTGCTGTTGATCTAAACAAGGAGTGATATTATCAATAGTCAAAAATCCAGAGACTCAATGAAGATGAAAGCCAGTTGAGATTTATTCAGCTGGCTTGGTTAGTTTTTTATAAAAATTATTGAGTCCTTAGTTCAACATATTCTTCAAAAAAAGAAGTGAAACTATCGCTTATAATAGCATCTACCTTTTTAAGATATGGGTCATAGTTTACAATTTTTCCAAAGTTACTAGGTGAACTATCAATGCACCAATAAATTTCATTTTCTACCATATAAATAACTGCCAGATATTTAGGTAATTGAAATTCAGAACGACATCGTGTTGTATCACCATAGATAGTACCACCATAATCTATTAACGCATTATTATCTTCAATGCCTGATATTTCTTGTTCTACAACACCACCTCCACCTGTTTTTTTTAAGAAAAATTTATAATCATCAGGAATGATTATATTCAACGTTTTTTCTAAGATACGGATTTGTTCGTTGTCTACTGGAGTATGCCAAACAACTTCGTCTTCGCATAAGGAGGATAACTTCTGAACTAATGCTTCTATCTTATTCATATCTTATCTCACATAAAATCTAGTGCTCTGGTTTTCCAATAATTCTTTCTGAATTTATCATATTGATAAGCTAAAGAGTTATTTTGTCTAAAACTATTTCCATTCTCAATGAGACCATGTAATGGCTTATGGTACTGTTTGTGAGTTGAAGAAACTATTTCAACCATTGGACCAGGCTCTCTCCCAATAACATGGTGCAAGTTTATCTGTTTTCCATCAGGTCCTATTGGGGCATAGCCATTTTTCATTAAATCTAAGTTAGTCCAGCCATCTGCAATTTTTTTCTGAACCGTTCTATTGACACTACTATGTACAAATTTAGGCGCTTCCGGTGTTACATCTTGTGTATTTTTATAAACTTTTCGACCTAATACTTCCTCAGGTTGGTATTTAGCCCCCGGACATCCCGCCAACCCAAGCGGGTCAATCCAGTTTACCGGATCATGGACATAGCTGTACGCCAAGATAGATCATCAGAAGGCCGGAAGATCACGGGGATCTTTCCGGCTATTTATATTATTTAGTCCATCGTACATCCCAATGCGGTGTAATATCCTCTATTACCATTGTTCTGGTAGAACAATGGAGGTAAAAGCCATCATTTTTTATTGTAATTTCTGTTTTTTCCTTCGTTGATTCAATAATGGGGGTACATTCAAATGCAACTCCTCCCCCATTAATTTCCAATACAGAAACATCAATACATGTCAATGTGATCATAAAACAATTAAACTTTTTCCTCCTCCATTTTTCTGGAATAACATTTGGTATATTTTTGCTACAGAAAAAAAGTTTTAATCTAGATGTGTCATAATATAAAAATTGTTCAAATTCAACGTGTTCCATCGATAGTTCATTATTAAACATGAACTTAATTTTTTCTTTAAAAATAGCATGATCAAACCACATTTATTTGCCTCAAGGAAAATTATAATGTTCTGGTAATCCATCGACACTTTTGTTTCTAAATCCATCTCCAGACGCAGGATTATATTCTCTAGGATTAAAATGAGGCCCCTGATTTCCAGGAGTCCCCGGTGGGCCATATATATGCCCTGCTGAATGTTCCTGTATTACTATTTTGGAGCCATCTGGACGAGTAAAATGATATCTCACCTTGAAGCGCTGGCCTTGGCCCAACTGGTTAGGCGGCTGAACTGGGCGGAGATACGGGCCTGTGCGGTTGATGATACGGAAGCCTGGGTTATCAAGGCTGCGATAGGGCGGCTCCAGTCGGCACTGGCGTATCACGGGTATGGGCCACGGTAAGAAAGAAGCCAGCCGGAAGCGATTCCGGCTTTTTTATTAAAAAATATAATAGTATCAGAAGGTTATCTTTTCTAAATATTGCATGGCGGCTTTCCTTGTTCCCACTGTTCTAGGGCTTAATTCTTCTAATTTTTCAAAGAATTTTATTGCATGATCGCGCATAGAAATTAAAAATTCTTTTCTATCAATAGAAGTTTTAGTTTCTGAATGACAATTCACACTTACAACTACTCTGTCACCCTTTGATGGAATAAATCTAACTTCTATTGGTTGATCAGGGAAATAGCATTTAAATTCTTTATTATCGTAAAGTAACGATAAACCTTCAGATAGATAGCTCCAGAGATCATCAATATAGTCATACATTGTCTTATCGATAAGGTTCTTACCATTGATGGTCAGCTCCAATGCACCGTCAATATAGTCAACGTTTTTTATTTTTCCATCATATTGAAAAATATCAATATACTCGTCTTTTGTTTTGATATATGTATTTATACGTATCATAATTTTCCTGGGTAAAATTGGCCTATTCTTCCATTTTTAAAGCCTACAACATAGTCCTGACCTTTATATTGTCCTGAAATTTGATACTTCCCAATAGATCCTTTACTTATTAGTGTATCTCTATTTTGTTTCATTATATCACCAATGGCATCAGTAACATTATTTACTGACATATCACGGGAGAAGAAACTTTGTTTGGCTTTGACTGAACCATCCCAAAAATCAGGGTGATGCCGCTCAAGAATATGTTTCATTCCTGCTTTGTCTAATTTAAAAGTCTGATTTCCGAAATGGTAATCCTTACCTCTAAATGTTTTCAGCTCATTAACGACTGTATGAGGGAGCTGCTTTTTAGGCATGACTGTTGATGGCGAACAACCCGTCAACCCTAGAGGGTCAATCCAGTTTACCGGATCATGGACATACCCGTACGGGTTAATGCCACCACTAAGATTCAGAGGGTCCGGCGATAAGTACTGGCCCGTATCACTCTCGTAATAACGGTGCCGATTATAAAATAAACCGCTTTCCTCGTCTTCGTACTGCCCGCAAAACCTGAGATGACACGTCAGATTCCGCGGGTCATTGACCGTCAGCACCGGCCAGCATTCCGGCTCGCCCCAGGTGAGCAG
>NZ_JFGV01000110.1:0-5334 GCF_000612035.1 Photorhabdus aegyptia
GAATATTTTATCCGCGAGTTGCATAGTCTGGCGGTAGCCGGGCTGCAACAGGAAGGCGACAAAACGCCCGGCGCATATCGGCAACATAATGTCAGCATTGCTCAGTCTGACCATTTGCCGCCAGACCACATCCGCGTTCCTGATTATATGGCGGAACTGACCGCCTTCATTAACCGTGCCGATAAGCCAAAGTACGATCTGATGAAGATTGCACTGGTGCATCATCGCTTTGGCTGGATACATCCCTTTGGCAACGGTAATGGCAGAACGGTCAGATTACTGACCTATGCGTTGCTTATCAAGTATGGTTTTAATGTTCAGACTGGTGGGCGGGTTCTCAATCCGACAGCGGTATTCTGTAACGATCGTGAACGCTATTACGCCATGCTTTCGTTAGCCGATAAGGGAACAGAGCAGGGGCTGGAAGAATGGTGCTTATATGTGCTTTCGGGGATCTCCTCTGAGCTGAAGAAAGTTGATCAACTGACAAGCCACGCTTTTCTGAGTGAAAAAATCCTGTATCCGGCTATCGATTTTTCATCGGAGAGAGGATTGATAAACCCGCTGGAATCGAAGGTTCTGAAACGTGCCGTCGAACTGGGGACGATAAAAGCGGGCGATCTCCGCGCCGTTTTACCTGACCTGAAACCGACGCAGGTAACTTATCAGCTTGGTAAGCTGATTGAGCGGGGATTGCTCCAACCAGTAGAGGAAGGGGCTCGTACCTATACGGCGAAGTTTTCGAACTCATATTTGATTCGTGGGGTGATTAAGGTTCTGCGGGAAGAAGGGTTTATTCCTGATTTGTGATGTCAGGAACATATTAGTGGATTATTTACACTTTTCTTATGGTTACATTTGATGAAGCATAGCAGCTATTAATATAGCTGCTATATCTCTGTTTTTATTTATTTGGAAAAATTAACTTTAATTAGGGGCTTCATTTACTATAGTTGAGGCGGTCTCGACTGGTTCTGTTGTTCCAACGTCATTTATTAGTAGATTCATATAATTAATATCAAGAAAATGGCCCTGTGCAAATGAACTGAAAATTGAAAAAATAAATGAAATAAATCCTTGAGGGTATATACGGCCATCAATAATAAGCTTAGTAAATGTTACTAATCGTTCCTCTGCGGTGCGTCCATCGGAAGCATTAACGATACCTTGGCAACAAGTATTAAATAATACGATTATAGCGTTGTCCAGAGATAATGGTCTTCTTTTCTTATAATGGTTGATATAAACTAAAAATAATGGCAGAGAGATGGCATGAGTAAAAAATGAACATAAACTATTAAAGTTATTAAATGGATTGGAGTGCATTTGAAATATTTTAGTTACTAAAGCGACATGTTTTTCATCATCTGAATTTGCCAATGCAATACAATCTTTGTAGCTTATATGCATAGGAAGATAAGTTTCTACATGACATTGGAAATTGTTTAACTTAATAGGTAGTGGTAAATGCTCTAAGAGATGGGATGTAAACACTATCGAATTTACTATTTTTATTTCAGTATCTAAAGACTTTGTCAGGGCACTAAAGGCATCATCAATAATAAAATATGGTGTTTTTGTAAAAAGAACATATTTCATTGTAGAATAGACTGATGTATCTAAAAACTCTTTTACATTTAATAATGTATCTGGCGTATTATCTACTGGAACTGAGTGAACTTCGCAGTAGCCAAGTAAATTATTCAGAGCTTCGCGAATGGATGTTGTTGAGCTTTGAATGTCTTCTGCGGTTATCCTAAAAAGATGATCATCACGCACACCAATAGATAGATAAGAAGGATTTTCAACTTCAGTTAACCAATTATCAATACACGTTTTAGTCTCATTTGTAATTATTAGTTTGTATCTACTTTTGCATAATGTTATGTCTACACGAGTTAAAGCGAAATAAATGATACCATGAATATCTGTAATAAATTGTTCTGGATGATCGACTTCACCCACGGGTAATGATAAAGATTTATTGACTATCTGAGAGGTTAGTAGCTGCAAAATAGATTTTACAGGTTTTCCTTTTTCAAGTTCATTAGCTTTAAGGAATAAAGGTACATTCTGGCAATTGATAATATGTTCTTCTCTTGATTGATGATCATATTGTGAAAATTCATCTTTTATTTTTTGAAACATTAGCTTTGGGTCTGAAGGGACTTCTATTCTTTTTATCGGGAAGTTAATGTCAGGTTTTTCAGAGACAATATTTAGTGCATATCTGAATATAACATGGTAAGGATTTAATTCTTCGATTATTTTTACTCTGTCCATAACATAAACAGCCTCCTCACCTACAGCTAAATTAGTAAGAAGATCCCCATATTCAGTATGAACAGATAATAAGGCTCCCTGTTCTTGGTCGGGTATTATATCAACAATAACTTTCTCTTCTATCTCCCCATTGCGACTTAATTTTATAGCTCTAATAACTTTATTTGGACGTTGTGTATTTATTTCGTTAGCTTTTTTATTCCCGATTGAGGAAAAATATATTTTTAAAAGAATGGAAGCAAATTCTTTAGGTGAATTAATAAATTGTTCTGCAACTATTTTTTCTGAAAAATGAGGGTCTATTTCATTTGAAATAAGTCTTAATAATGACAAGGTATGAGTATCGAAAGATAAGAAAATAGTTTTCGGTATTCTGTCTAGAATAGTTATGGCTGTAGCTGGAGCAGTTTTTAAAATGCAACGAATCAATAGAAGCCAGGTGTATGAATTATCATCATTTTTCTTAATGGCTTCTTCCAGAGCTATTATTGCCTGAGGCCAATTGTTATATGCAATATATATTCTGGCCTGAAAGGTCCATGTGTAGTGATTCCATAATGCTTTATCCAGCTTGCTCAGGCATTCTATCAATGTAGTTAGCTTTTCTGCACGAATAAGTGACTCAAAATAGGCTATAACTAAGCGTGACGGCCATAAATTTTCAGGTAAACGAGGTTCGAGAAGATCACAACACTCTTTAGCAAGATCTAACCAGAGTAGATCATCGCATAAATTAACTAACTCATTGCCGGAAAGAGATGTTTTATCTTTATGTGCTAATGGAATGAAAATAGCAAGATCTTCTTTGATTCTTTTTTTATTAATGTAATCATTACTATCATTTAATAATAACTTAGCTTTCAACGAGATGAGTTGATAGTTGAAAGGTAAATTTTTAATATGGTCATCTTGTTTTAAATCAGTATTCAGAATAAGCTGTTTTATATTCTCCTTAATATATGTTCCTTTTGCTGCGGCCTCTAGTAATACAATCAGGGAGCCTGATGTTAACTCATCATCTTCTTTAATGTCCCGTAAAGTGAGAGGTGCTGTTTCATCGATAGAGAATAGCATATCAACAAAGTCAGTAACAGATGAGTAAATACCTGATATTTTATCTTTATATTTAATTATTGTTTGAATGAGTTGATAATGATTTGCTTTAACCAACATAAATAAATTACTTAAAGAGTAAAGCAACCATTTGTTGTCTGGGTATGTTTCTGAGAATGAGATCGTATCATTAATACAGTTAATTATTTGGTCATAGACGTCTTTGTCCAGGGATAGTAAATCTATATTAAGATATTTTTCTGCAAGTTCCAGTACGGTAATATAATTAAGCAGAATAGAGTTTAAGGAGGTTGGAGCTCTTTCAACTAAGAGTGTTGCAAATTTTTTTGCTGATACTTGATTATTTACCCGACTGGCACCTATAGATATTGCATAAAGTTCATCCTCACCAATGAGAGATCGGTTCTTATTCCAAAAATCATTGATTTCATCTTCATTTGCAAGGCACTGAAGATAAAACATGTGTGAGTATTTTTTCTTTGGAGACTGTGAATATATAGCTATAGTATTTTCATGATTGTTGTTTTTAAACTCTATGAGCATAATAACTGAAAAAACAACATCTCTTAGTTTATCTGATAAATCATCTTCTTTAGCAAGAGAATACAGTTCGTTAAATCCTGTGGTTAAGGTATTTCCTGATGCAAGGATTGCTGTATTTAATACATCTACAAATTGTTTGGCGACAGTTGTGGCAGGGAGTTTTTTTATTGTATCTACAATCGTCTTGGCTGAGCCTATGTCGCTTTCACGGATCTTTCTAAAAATATCTTCTGCAATAGGAAACAGATTTTCAGGAGTAAGGTCGGATGGGATTATTATTTTTTTATCACCGATAACAATGTCACCAGAACCGTAATGTGAAGAGTGCAATTTGCTATTCATTCCTGATGACCCTGCTTTTAGTTGTTGATGATTTTATTACCATGCACGATATCGCCGCTACCATGATGGGTACTAACATGGTTAATGGTCTGCGGTGCAGTTTTAATTTCCATTAATAGTTTCAATAACTCAGGATCGTTATCAATTCTGGTTTTTATTGCTTTTCCACTTGGATCATCATTTATGTCCAGTTTAGTGATTTTATCCGTCATTATTTGTGCAGTATTATCATCAATCAGCCAGTTTCTGAGAGTATCTTTTAACCAGACCGCGCTAATCGTTGCGCCAGTCTTTAAACCGTCATAAAGTAATCCCGATAAAATGGTACTTGTTAGAAAATCCATAGTTATTTCTCTGTAGTTAAATCATATAGATAACTATACCTGAAGTGTATCTTCGAATGCCAGTGCATGACCATACAGAAAGAGTGGATGATATGAGCTCTTGCTGCAACTAATCAAACGCGGTATCTTTTACAAGTACCTGCAAATTCAGGTGCCGGGATTGGTCTCCCGAATATCATACCTGCGACATATGGCGCGTTAGCTTCTTTTTTATGTCGTGCCTCTATGGTGGGCTGGGCGGGGGCACCGCAAGGTGCGCCGGTGTAGGTATGGCCGGTAAGACCAACTCCGTTCAGTTCACCACCTGGAAGATTGGTCTCTTCGGTGGTGGAATTTAAATTCACATACCGGAGGTTGCCTTATGGCTACGATCCCCACTCAGACACACCCGTTACTTTCCGTTCCCTTCAACGCCGCCACGGGCTTCACCGTCCTCGCCAGCCACTGCGAAAACTTCGCCGAAACCCTCATTGAAAGCGACGATCCAACGCTACGGCTGGCGCTTTGCGGACGGCTGTGTGCCACGAAGGCGCGCATGGGGCGTTAGCCCCGGTGCGCGCCATGCTTCACAAGAGATGGAGGCGGGCCCTCCGGTGTCGGTGTACAGGCGCAGGCACCAAACTCCCCACTGCTGCTGCGTTTAAGAGACGTGATGGTGAGCGAGATGGGAAAAGGTCGGGCGTGACCCGATCAGGTAGGGATCGAAGAGACGAACGAAAGTGAACCGTTGATGATGTGTCGAAAGCGT
>NZ_JFGV01000109.1:0-5351 GCF_000612035.1 Photorhabdus aegyptia
GGTCAGGAAGTGATTATCTCCTATCTCAACGGCGATATTGACCGGCCTATTATTACCGGATGTACTTACAATGGCCTTAACCGCCCGCCACTGAATTTACCTGCGGAAAAGACGCGCACCACGTTCAGAACCAAGACGCATAAAGGTAACGGCTTTAACGAATTACGTTTTGAGGACGCAAACGGCAGTGAAGAAGTGTTTATTCATGCTCAACGGGATATGAATACGCAGGTTCTGAATGATGAAACCCATAATATTGGGCATAACCGGACACATCATATTAAACATGATGCCCATTTACGCATTGATAATGAGTACCGCGTACAGACGGGAAATGACATTTCCCTATCTACGGGGCAAAAACTCCATATCAAAGCAGATGACGCCCTGTTAACTCAAAGCGGTAATGAAATTCACCTAAGTTCCGGTGCTAAAGTCGTGATTGATGCCGGCAGTGAACTGACCCTACAGGCCGCCGGGCACTTCCTTAAAATCGATGCGGGCGGTATTACCAGCAGTGCGAGTATTAACTTTGGCAGTGGAGCGCCCGGCAGCGGCTCAGGTTGGGGTGGCAAGCTACCGGATAGGCTGGATAAACTGAAACAGACGAGTGTCATACAGGCAGAAAAAGCCCTGACGGTGCCGTTGAAAGAAATCTGTCTGACCTGTCTGCTGAAAGCAGAACAGAATGGCACAGCAATGGTTATCCGGGGGCAGTCATGACACCGGAATTACAGAAAAAATGGAGTGAATACAGAGAAATACATCCCGAAATGAAATGGTATGCCTTAGTCAGCGGCCTACAGTATGAACGTCATTTTGCTGAGGAGATTAAGTATATCGTTGGCACGAATAATCCCCTATTCCGGCAATACCCGGATGCCAAAATTGCATTCGCGGGGCCGTGGTTGTTTGATATGGCTTATGCGAAATCATGGGAAGAAAAGTTATCTGCGCTGGAAAAGGTTGCACCTTCGGTGTCCTGGCTACACACCACGCTATCTTTGGACAAACTAACCCGTCACCTTGAAAACTACCTGAATGTTGAGCAGGAAACGGGGGAAACGGCATTGCTGCGTTTTTACGATCCCCGCATCTTGCATCAAATCCGGGATATTTTCAGCCCAGAGCAATTGTCAGCATTCACTGACGGTATTCATGAGTGGGTGTATTCTTTTGATAATAATGATCATTTCGTAAAAGGGGCCTAACGATGATAAAACTCAGCAAGGAGCAGGTCGCTAAATTTATTGATGCGGAAGATGAGGCTTATGTGACCCAGATCCGACAACGTATTCTGGCTGAGCACAGTGGATTAGTCGAAAATGAAAGCGAACATAGCCTGCACGAACGATTAAAGAAGGCTTATCTGGACTTGGTTGAGATGGGGTTCAAGGATGAAGCATTGATCCGCTCTTACTTATATTTCGTTGCATTTAACCGTGATTTTCACGGCTCGCCAGCAATCCAAAATATGTTGAACGCCGGGGATAGCCCGGAACAACAATACCGTGATTATTTGCGGGTTATGGATAATTTATTGAAAAGGAGAAATTGACATGCCATTACCACTTCTTGCGCCAGCGGCTCCTGCTCTTTTAGCTGCGGCTGAATGGACACTGGCTGCTTGTGCAACAGGATTAGCCGCCGTTGGTGTGATGGAAAGCGCCAAAGATAAAGAAGGTGAACAAGACAAGGCAAAAGCGGATACACAAACAATTGCTTCGTCCCGTACCGAATGTGAGAAATGTCCGGCAATTGGCAACGTTACGATGGTTTGGGAAAAGACCACATCGTATTCAGAAATAACCATTGCCTACCAAACAAAAATTGCCGGGACGATATACAACCCTGAATTAAACCTAATTGAAACCTGGTTATGCATGGATACAAATTTTGATGGTTGGAAACCTGCACAATGCTTATTTCTTGAGGCCAAAGCTAAATATGATCAGTTTTTTAAGAATGGTGAACCAGATTGGATTTTTGGTGAGTTTAGAAAAACACCTACCAGCAAAACAGGGGCAGAAAGTACAATTTGGCAAGCAGAAAGACAAAATAGGGTATGCATAGGATTGAATAATATTCCAAAGTCTCATTGGCATTTTTTGCAGCCTATATCTTATGAATATTTTTCTGAAATGTTTGTTCCTTTTACTAACATTAAAACATTTCATACGCCAATGAGTTGATCAAAAGCCTATAACTATTGTTGAAAATTTCAAACAGGATTAATGATTATGAGTTTAATACATCCAAGAATAAAATTGTTTCATGACCTTAATGAGCCAATAACACCTGAATTGGCGTTAAGGGATGCATATCAGATAATGCAGAAAATAAATAATATTAGTAGTAACCCAAGTTATTGGCATTTACCAGGATATAGTTTAGGGGAAATAGAGGAAAATAATGTATTTACTGATACTGGTTTTACTGAATATGCTATAAACCAGCTTACAGAAAATTATGATAAAGATGCAAAATATCTTATAGCTACTTTATTTGACATCCCAGGTGACATTGAACTTAAAAATAGAATTTTTTATCAAAGCAGTGATGTAATTTACAATAATAGACTAGGGAAAACAAATATATCCATTGATCTTAACTTAGTGAAAGAAAAATTTAAGATTCAAACTATTATAGAGTTTGTTAAAGCTTTAGCATCTACTCGTAATTCTCCAATCGTTATGACTGAAACACAAGGATATAGATTGAAAAAAAAGCAAGTATTCCCAGACCGAATAAGTGCAGGTTGGATGCTCTATTTACCAATAGAAATAGACCCGATTTTAGTTCCAATGGCAGAAGAAATAATATCTATTTCTGATAAAAATGACAAAAAAGGCTCATTGATTATTACGACAAAAGATATTTTTGATATTGAAAACCAGGAGCATATCAATAAAGCCAATGATATTGAAATATGTTTACGGGATTTACAAATACTACCATTGATGACAGAGTTATAAATATGACAAACAGAGCCGTAATCCGATTAAACGACCTAACCGATCATGGTAGTCAAGTCCTTTCTTACGGCATTTTCTATGTTTCCTAACATTACGGTATTTAACACTAAACTTTAATCATTCTCACAAAAGGAGAATTAAAAATGTCAATGATTTTTTCAAGAATAAAATTATTTCATGACTCAAATGAGGCTTTAACTCCTGACAATGCATTACTTGATTTATATCAAATTACATGCAAGATAAATAAGTTAACAACTAGAAAAAGTGGTTGGTATTTGCCTGGTTATACTCAAGAAGAGAGATTAAAAAATAATGCATTTGATGAAAATGGACCTACTAAATATGCTATAGAAGATTTTAAAGAAACTTATGATGAAAACTCTGGATTTATTGTGAAATCATTATCTGATAGAGTAGATGAGAACAACAACAGTATTCTATATATGGGTGAAGATAAAATCCATGTTAATCCTGTTAGATTAGGTAAAACTAATATATCTATAAGCATCAATTTAGATAAAGATAAATTTAATTTTCAAGATATTATTGAGCTTTTAAAAAATTCAATATCGATTCGAAACTCTCCATTTATGTTAGTAGATACAAGAGGTTACTCGTTAAAACAAAAACAAGTTTTTCCAGATAGGGTTTATGCCGGTTGGACGCTCTACTTACCAATAGAAATAGACCCGATTTTAGTCCCAATGGCAGAAGAAATAATATCTATTTCTGATAAAAATGACAAAAAAGGTTCATTGATTATTACGACAAAAGATATCTTTGATATTGAAAACCAGGAGCATATCAATAAAGCCAATGATATTGAAATTTGCTTGCGGGATTTACAAATACTACCATTAATGACAGAGTTATAAATATGACAAACAGAACCGTAATCCGGTAAAACGACCTAATTTATGCGTATTTCTCTAGAGCATTTACTAAATTTAATAACATTAAAGTATTTAACACTGTGATTTGATAGTTGTTTGATTATATTAATTTTTCGTAAAAAGGTAAAGATATGACAACAATATACCCAAGAATAGAACTATTTCACGATCTAAACGAGAGCATAACACCTAAAGAGGCATTGAATGATTTATATCCGGTAGTGCAACAAGTAAATAAATTATCAAATAAGCAAAGTGGTTGGCATTTACCTGAGAATTCTTTAGAAGAGAGATTGTTGTACCGAGCATTTGATGAAAATGGACCTACTGAGTACGCATTAAAACATTTTGAAGCAACTTTTGATGAAAAGTCTAAACTTATTGTTAAATCTTTATCAGATGGAAATGATGAAGACAATAATAGTATTTTATATACAAGCGAAGATGAAATTTATAATAATCCTATTCGGTTAGGGAAAACCAATATATCAATTAACATTAGTCTTAAAAAAGAAGATGTTAGCTTTGAGAAATTCATAGTATTCATTAAAAATTTAATATCTAATTGTAAATCTCCATTTGTTTTAGTAGATATAAGAGGTTACTCGTTAAAACAAAAACAAGTTTTTCCAGATAGGGTTTATGCCGGTTGGATGCTCTACTTACCAATTAAAATAGATCCGACTTTAGTCCCAATGGCAGAAGAAATAATATCTATTTCTGATAAAAATGACAAAAAAGGCTCATTAATTATCACTACAAAAGATACCTTTGATATTGAAAACCAAGAACATATCAATAAAGCCAATGATATTGAAATCTGCTTGCGGGATCTACAAATATTACCATTGATGACAGAGTTATAAATATGATAAACAGAGCTGTAATCCGTTTAAACGACTTAACCTATTTAGAAAAATCATCTATTTATTCCAATATTAAAGTATTTCACACCCCCTTGTTAACCAAGTAATTTCTAATAGGAAAAATTAATGACTACTTTATCTTTAGATATAGAAATATATACAGATTGGAAAAATCCATTAACTCCAGATATTGCAGTTAATGATACCTATAAAATCGTAAAACAATTAGAAGATATCTTCTTTGGATACTCTAAAATATGGTACTTAGGCGGAAATAGCCGCGAAGAAGCATTAACTCGGATAGCGTTTGATGATAGAGGAATAACAGACGAATGTATAAGCGACTTTAAAGAAAATTATACAGAAGAAGATCCTACAGTTATATCAGGTGTCTGGGATGGAGGTGAGGATGGGCAAGCATGTTCAATTAGTTACTTTAATTATCATGTTGAAAGACAAGGCCAAACAAAAATAGAGATTAATATATCCATTAAAGAAAAAGAGTTTCACTTTCTTAAGTTGATTGATTTTATCAAGTTTCTGGTTTTTAGCCATAATTCACCTTATATTATGGTAGAAACTAATAATTATAGAATAAAAAGAAAACAGGTCTT
>NZ_JFGV01000108.1:0-5436 GCF_000612035.1 Photorhabdus aegyptia
GGCTGACTTTATTAATAAATTCAATGGAACTTCATTAATATCTGCTAAAAATATTCTTCTTCATGCCGGTGAAGTTATTGGCATGGGATATCTTAAGGTCGAAAATGATCTGTCAGTAATAGCCGAACGTGAAATTAATGTTAACCGAGACATTCTGGAGGCAAAGAAAAATCTGACACTAATTGCAGGGAAAGTTACCTCGACCTCTAAAGTAGAGCTGAAAGGAGAAAATGTTGAGCTTATCGTGCACGAAGGTGACCTCAATATGGGAATGCGGACAAGCGATAGTTCGGAGATTTCAATCTCGGCTTATAATAATTTGCGGATTTCAGCTGGTAATGATCTGGATTTTTCCAGAACCCAGTTAGATAAGTTACATAATATTACGTTAAGTGCGGGGCATAACCTTAATGCTATCCAAGGTAAATTGAACGCTACGGGTAATATTAATCTGTTTGCTGGAAATGATTTAATTTTACAGGGAGCTAATATCAATGCTGATCAACAGGTCATGTTAAGTGCCAATGGAAAAATGGATCTAGGAAATGTTAAGGCTAAAACTGATTTAAATGTAGGGGCCAAAGAACTTTGTATCGGGCAAAATGTTAAAGTTCATACTGAACGGGATATTGTTCTGGCAAGCAGTATACTTGATAACAAAGGTAGTATAATTGCAGGTCAAGATATGCGTATATTTGGAGATAAAGTATACAATATAGGTGATAATGCACTTTTACAAGCCAATAATAATATGTGGATACAGAAAGATGCTCAGGGTAATAAAGGTCAGTTAGTCGAGAATAGATCTGCGACGATAAAAACTGTGAATGGGGATTTGGTTGTTAGGACAAAGGAGCTGAATAATACTCGCAATAGCTTTGTTATGCAAAATAAGCAAGTAACGCCAGATTTTACAGACAGAGATATGACTATTTTTAGTGATATAAATATTTGGGGCGCACCTTATACTATAACAGCAGAGTTGACTCCACTGCCTGAAAAATGGTTTGGGCATGCCTATTTTAGTGGTCTTGGCTTTGAAAAGGACGGAACAGGAAAAGCTTATTTAAATAATAGCAGAATTAAAAGTATGGTATTAGAAAATTCTCATCCAGGTCTTATTTCCTCTGGAAGAAATGCTTACATTAACAGTAATAATTTATCCAATAAAATAAGTCAGATTGAGGCTAAAAAAGATATCTTTCTGGCCGGAAATAAATTTATTAATGAAAGCAAAAGAAAAAGTTCACTAAATAATTTTATTATTTATGATCTTAAACTTGAGCCGATACCAACAGTATATCCTTATAAAAAATCAGGCGAAATTAAGACCTTGAATGATGAGGAAAATGCCATTGAGCCAGCAAGCATAATCGCGAAAGGAAGCATTGTTACTGATTTCAAAGACAGTATCAATATTAATACCGCTCTCCCTTATGACGTTAAAACGGTCTCAGAAGTTAATCTTAAAGAACGACCAGAAACATTATCAGCAGAAAATATTATTCTCCATGCGGGACAAATTAATATTACTGATAAAATAAAGGCAACTAATGCATTAGATATTATATCTGAAAAGGATATTAATCTTAATGATGCATCACTGCTGTCATCAAATAATCTATCTATGACAGCCATCAATAATATTAACTCTCTGCAAAGTAAGGTAAAAGGAAAAGATATTACCCTTATAAGCCGTAATGGCGATATACGTTTCCAGAGTAGTGAAAAACCCGGTTATTTTAATGCAGATAATACCCGTAGAATGAGTACATTAGGTGCTAATGGTAATTTAACAATCAACACCGGTAAAAATCTACTTTTACAAAATACATATTTAACCCCAAGTACTCATATCTCTCTGACAGCAAATAATGATATTGCAATAGAAAACAATGCCTTACTATCCCCACGACAAACTGGTCCTATGCATCCAGACCAATGGGATAAAAATCTACTGAATGCTATTTTGCCTGAACAAGAGAAGGCAAATTTTAAGCCTCTATTACCAATGACAGGCGTTTTAGCTGCCGCAGAGTCATTGATGATTAATGCTGGTGGTAATCTTTTCACTAAAGGCGCTTTTATATCAGCCGGAAAAGATGTTTATTTAAGTGCGGCAAAGCATATTGGGCTCAATTCTCGTGAACTGATTTTTCATAGACTAGAAGAGTTTTTCTTATTGGGTAATTATGTTCCACCTTTAAGTTCAATGGAGTTAGGTAGCAGAATCACGGCGAAGAATAACATCAGCATAATTAGTGGTGGAGATATTAACGGGAAAGCCGTTCAAATACAGGCAAACGGAAACACATTATTATCCGCAGGAAGTAATATCACATTACCTTTCCTTACTTATGTTTATTCCCCAATTCAATATCGCAATGATAACGACAAAGAGAATCTCCATTTCATGGCTCAAATTCGGGGGGATAAAAAACTGACAATAGCGGCAAATGGCGCTATCACCACAATGGGTTCTAAATTAACTTCGGGTGGTGACGTCATACTTTCCTCCGGTGGCAATATGCGCTTCGAATCAGTGCAAAATCATACTTATCGGGAAAACGGCAGTGAATCTACCGAATCAGTGACTCAGAATGGCACTGAATTGACCAGCGGCGGCATACTGACGGTTATTTCAAACGGCAGCATTCTATTCCAGGCCACCAAACTAACGGCCAAAGGTGCAATGGATGTCGCAGCGAAAGGCGGTTATCTGTACGCCCAGGCAATGGAAGAATCTAGCCACTATGAGAAAACAGAAACCAAACGTAAATGGTATGGTAAAAAGAAAACCACCACACGTACCCGTCATGATGTCACCAACAAGGTCACTGAATTTACCGCTGGCGGTGATATCAATCTGTTAAGCCAGGATGACAGCACCTATGAAGCCAGTAAAATTGCGACTGATAAAAATGCCAAACTGACCAGTACTCACGGTAAAGTCAATTTCAAAGCGGTCAAAAACAGTACCTTTGAGCAGACGATTACCCATTCCAAAGGCTTTTATATCAAGCAGACAGATAAAGGTTATACCGAAAACAAATGGGTGCTTCCTGCTATTCATATCGGCGGAAAATTTACCGTGGAGGCGGCCAAAGGGATTAGCGCGGATATCAAAGCCCAAAATGGTCAATCGTTACAGAATGCGGTATCAGTATTCGGCAATACGCCGGAAACCGCCTGGCTGAAAGGACTCAATGAACGTAAAGACGTTCAATGGAATTTAGTCAAAGATGCCTATGACAGTTGGGATTATAAAAGCCAGCACCTGAATCCGGTGGTCTCTGCGGTTATCGCAATTGCAGTCGCCGCTGCGACAGCGGGGGCCGGATTAACGGTTTCGGTTGCCGGATCAGCCGCCAGTACCGCGGGTTCAGCCGCCACGGCAGCGGGCGCTACTGCCAGCACTGCCGCCGCCATGAGTTCAGTGGCTTACGGCGCGACGGCTTCCGGCATGGCCGCACTCGCTTCTCAGGCAGCAGTAGCTTTAGTGGGTAATCAAGGTGACTTATCCAAAACCTTAAAAGTGATGGGAAGCAGCGACACCGTTAAATCAACTATCACATCAATGGCGATTGGTGGCGCACTGGCGGGTTTTGATAACGTCATGGGATGGGATAAAGCCGCCAATGGCGCTCAAATTGACCCGGCAAAAGCGACATTGCCTAAACTGAGCAACGGCGACTGGAGCAAAGTGGCTCAACGGGTAGCGGGTCAATCCATTATCAGTTCCAGCCTTGGTACAGCCATCAATGGCGGTAGTTTTAAGGACAATTTTACTACCGCATTACTTGCCAATATTGGCAGCCAGATTAACGCCGAAGGTGCCGGATTGATTGGAAAAAACGGTCAGGTGTTAGGTTTACCCGGAAAAGCTATCAGTCATGCGGCGGTTTCTGCCCTTGCTGCGGAAATTGGCGGCGGTGATGCCAAAGGGGCAGCAGCGGGCGCATTAGCGGCAGAACTGGCCGCGATAACATTGGATAAAACATTCAATGATCCAATGAAAATTCAGGCGGGCGGCAAAATCATCGGCAGCGTCGCAGGCGCCATTGCGACCAACAGCGCCAAAGGGGCTAATAGTGGGGCTAATGCTGGAGAAATTGTTATTCTCTTTAACCACCTGAACTCCATGAATGCCTACAATCTGGTCAGAGAACTCCAGGAAGCCAATAAGCAAGGAGCGCCTACCGAAGCAATCTGGAACAAATACAACAAACTGAGCACTACACAACGGGCAGAAATGTTGTCTCACTGTGCCGGGAACGGTGGGTTATGCACACTGACCTATCAGGCCGAAATGGACGGTGGGATAAAAACAGCGGATGCCATCAGTGGTCTGAGATGGATGTTTGGCCTATCAGAAGAAGATTCCCATCGTATCAGTCATTTTGTGACGACAGAAAATCAGAACGATTTAGGGCTGTTGTATAACTCGCTACCCGCTTGGGAAAAAGGTGCACTAATAGCCAAAGAGGCAGTAGAATCTGCCGGTATTGGTGGTGCTATCAGCAGCAAAGCTTCGGTTGCTTCGATTGTTGGGAAGAGTCGTCATGTTGGCAACACAATAGGCTCAAGCATTAATGTTGAACATGTTTTTCATGGTGAAATAAACCGAAGAGGAAATGCAGTAGGTTTTCACCATGAGGCGGGGATCGGTTACCAAGGAAAAGCGCGCATTACTGAAATCATAGCTCCTCCAAATGCTCAAGGCGTCTATCGCGGAAGAGTTGAAGTATTGAACTCGCAAACGGGTCAATGGGTTCAGAAAGGACCAATATCATCATTCTTCCCACAATCTTGGAATCGTCAGCAGGTGATGTCAGAAATTAAGGGGGCATTTAAAAATTCCACTGCACAAGGTAGTAAGTGGGAGGGGAGATCACCAAGTGGAGTGAAAATTGGTGGTTATTTAGATAAAAATGGAAACATTAATACGGCATATCCTATTTATGAGCCTTAAACAACAAATGAAATTTTACATTGATAAAGATGGTTATTGTAGCGTTGACGCAGACGAAGAAAATCGTCTTGTTGAATGGTTTTTGAAAGATGATATTCAAGGTTGTTTACATACTGCTAACGAATATATCGCAGCATGTAATTCTGTAGAAAATGGGCAAAATCCAAAATGGGAAGGTACAGGCAATGCCCATACTGTAACCATCAAGCCGGATGGTGTCGAAATTTTTAACGAATACACAGAAGAAAGCCTACAGATTGCAACCATAGAAGAATTTAAAGGTTATCTTGAGAGGTGGAAGGAATTACTTCTGAGTAGAGAATAAACATCAAAAAGCCGGAAGATCTTCGTGATCTTCCGGCTTTGTTCTTTGTTACCGTGACGAAAACCCATGATAGGCCAGCGTTTCGGGAGTGTTAGAAATTCTGTGTCATTCCAGTAATATATCTCAAAAAGGAATGATA
>NZ_JFGV01000107.1:0-5657 GCF_000612035.1 Photorhabdus aegyptia
TCTTAGGGACTGCCCCGACACAACCCTACTTTTTTGTCAGAATTTTTTCTTTAATAACAACCTGTTAAAGAGCCACTTCGCCTCACTGCACTCACCCGCGCGAACCCAAAACCCAGAGGTGCACTTTGTCGATGTTAGCGCATTTTTTCCCCGATGTCATAATCGGGCTTCGCCCCGTTTTTTCTGCCGGAACCGGGTTTTCTCGATAACCCGGGGCGGCGGGGCAGCTTGTCTGCGCCGCTGACGCGGGTTGGCCGGGTGCGGGCTGGCGAAGCCCGCTTATCGACCGGGTTCAGCGGGGAGCCCCCGCCCGCGGGGGCGGACGGGGCGGAGATGGCGAGTACGGGAACGAGCAAGGAGCCTGCGACTGCGAGCCGGACGCAGCCAGTGCAGCAGGGTTGGGCGGGGGCAATAAACCGCGGCCAGCTCGCTGGCCTGCCTTCAGGGCGGTTGACCCTGACGGACTGACCGGCAACGGCTTAAGGCGGATGTTGACACCGGAGCCGCCAGGGACGGCGGCGACTGCGGCGGCCGGTTTTAGCACTGCGGCTGACAGCGGAAGGCGTCAGCCTTGCGCGCCACGGGGGCTAAGAGGCTCAACCCGGCGGCCAGCCGCGCACCGGGGTTGAGGTGACCGCGCAGCGCCCTTGGGTGGGCGGCGCCGACATAATGTTTGTTAAGCGTTGTGGGCCGTTCAGGCCCATTGCGCTTAATGTCACATTATGTTGAATGGCGGCTGACCGGCAACGATTGTCACCGAGAACGCCGATGTTCAGCGCCGGGCGGCCGGCATTTACTGCCGGGCACGCCGTAGGTAGGGCGGCAGTCTGTGCGCAGGGACGCGCACAGTCTGCCTTTCACTGCACCCCACGCGCTCACAGGGAACCGGCTAACATTAAGATTGTCCGGCAACACAGCGCGTTCAGTCCGGCTTCGGGCTGTCCGGCTGGTCGCTATCGGCCTGTTTGTCGTCTGACGGTGTTTGCCGTTCTGCCGGGTGCGTCCGCTCATGCACTTTCTTTAAGTGACCGATGGCCACCCGCGTATAGATTTGCGTCGTCTCCAGTTTCCTGTGTCCCAGCAGCGCTTGAATGTGGCGCGTATCTGCGCCGTTTTCCAGCATCTGCGTTGCCATTGAATGCCGGAACAGATGACAGGCACCGGGTTTGTTGAGCTTTGCTTCCTCACGGATGGTTTTGCCTACCATCAGTGTCAGCGTGGTACGGGCCAGCGGTTTGCCCTTACGGGTGATAAACACGTGCCCGCTGTCATGTTTCCACGCCAGATGCGGGCGTACGTGGTCCAGATACCGCTCCAGCCAGTGCAGTGCCCGCGTGCCTATTGGCACAACCCGGTCCTGCCGATTCTTGCCCTGCCGCACGACCAGTACCCCGCGATGCCTGTCAATGTCGCCCAGCCGCAGGTTAATCAGCTCCATGCGCCGGATGCCGGTACTCCAAAACACTTCCAGTATCGTCCGGTTGCGCAGTTTCAGCGGGGTCTGTGCGTCGAGACTCGTCAGTACCTGGTCTGTCTCTGTTTCACTCAACACCTGAGCGGGCAGACGCCGCTCGGCTTTGGGGATAACAAGCTGCTCCGCCGGGTTATACAGGATATGGTGGCGCTGTAATAACCAGCGGAACCAGACCCGTATCATGGTCAGCCGTTGTAACTGGCTGTTGTTGCTGTAGTGCTCGCCATCGGCCTTGCAATAATGGCGAAGATAACGCTGCCAGCTTTCGAGTACCGTTAAGCTCACCTGCGGCGCGTGACAGACCGACCGCTGCTCACACCAGTCCACGAAAGGCGTCAGGGCGTCCCGGTAGTTGGACACCGTGCTGAGACTGTGCCCGCTGACCGTGCGGATTTCCAGATACGCCGCAAGAAGCTGGCGCAGTGTGGCAAGGGTCACGTCGTGTTGTGTCTGCATAAGTTTTCCCTGTGTGTCATGTCGGTGAAGGGTAGGTTGTGTTTCCATCGTCTGCCTCTGATGGGAGTTCTGTCGGTATGCTACGGTTTTTTTATTCTGTCCTGTCGGAACAGTGATTTTTTGCTGAACCCGACCACTTTGCTGTGAAGCCTTGTTGTGCCTGACTTTGCGTTGATACCTGTCACCCGACCGCCTGCCGACCTGATGCCGACCGGCAGGCGACCGCTTAATGCCTTACCCCGACCGGGCGATTTCATACTGCGCTATTCAGGGCACTATCAGCCCGCTCAGGTGTGCGGCGTCGCTGTCTTCTCCGTCGAACAGCAGCTCATAGATGAACGTCAGTCCGCGCCGGTGCAGCAGCAGGTACTCCATTTCAACCAGCCGTGAGAGGTGGATTTTCAGCTGGGTATCGCCCCACTGCACCGCATCACGCAGCATTTTGCGGGTAAACAACATGTCATGGCGCGGCTGCCCGCTTTCCCTGACCCAGCCTTGTATCAGCAACAACAGCCTGCGCGTTTGCGGCGGCATCTCGTCGAGCGTCCGGCCTAAGATGTCATGCGCAAGGCTGTTCGCCAGCCGGATATCGTCTTTGGTGACCTCGATATACTCAAGGTTTTGCCCGCGATGCCCGGCGGTTTTGACTTCCCGCTGGTGCTGGTGCAGCAGGGCGATGCTCTGGATTAAGGTCAGGTATTTCATATGGTCACGGCGCGTGCGGGTCTTGTCTGACATAAAGGTCAGTTGCGACGCATATGGATTGACCACATTCAACGGACGCAGCAGCCGCTGGGCGTTCTGGTGCAGCGTGGTGAGATAGTTCCGTTCATTGTCAGCCAGCAACCCTTCAAGGGTCTGTTGGTGGCGCTGCAACGCATGGATAGCTTCCGTCTGCTCACGCGATTCGTTGATGGTCAGCACCAGACAGCGATTCAACAGTTCTTCGTCTACATCGATGGCGGTGGTGGTCAGCATCAGCATGACCGGGCCTTTGACCGTGTAGCTTTTGGTGACAAGGTTGCCCGTCGCTTCGTCCTTGCCGGTGCTGGCAATGGTCAGTTCGCCGTCGCTTTGCAGCAGCTTGAGCGCATAGGCTGCCTGCCGTACGCCTTCTTCTTCGGCGATGGCCAGTATCTTGTGTTGCAGGTTGGTGTCGCCCAGATAAAACAGGCTCTGCCCTGTCATGGCGCTGTATTGCACCCGTTCTTCCGGGGGTATCAGATTGAGTACCGCCTCCATTAAGGACGATTTGCCTGCCGCGCTGCTGCTCTGTATCAGCACGGCCAGCGGTTTGGCGAGCTTGCGGCTCACTGCGGCCAGATAGCCGGCCAGCAGGTTAGTGGATTCCCCCACCACCCCGCAGGCGGCTAAATCCGCGGTGATACGCGCCGTCAGATTCGGGTCTTGCAGCAGCGCCAGCGCGGCGGCCCGCTCGGCATCGTTCATCTCCGGGGTTTTCTGTTCAGCTGCCATCTCCGCCTGCTGCTGCCACTGCTCAACGGCCAGTAACACCTGCCCCAGTGCCCGGCGGATATCTCCCTCAGCCAGCCCCAGCTCGGTTGCTGCCATACGGGCATACCCCTGACGGCTGCGTGCGCTCATCAGGTCGATGCCATCCAGGAACATCACGCCGCTTTGGGTATCAATGACCTGCGCATTGAGCTTCATGACCACCGCGCCCGCTTTCACGGAAGATAACCCCCTAATGCCCCAGCGCAGGCGGCCCAGCGAGACCTTAAGCTCCCCGTCAGCCCCCGTTTCCCAGAGAAGGCCGGGCGTCGGGTGTTGCCCCGCCGTCACAACAGCGGCTAAAGCCGGAGGCGGGGCGGCTTCGGCGGATACTTCTGCTTCCGCGCGCGCGGCAACAGCCGTTGACATTGGCGTCGCGCTCTCAAGCAGCAGGGCGAAGGCGGCTTCCGGCTCGGCCATCTGACACAGATACTCATTCGCATCCGTCTCGGGCGGGAACATCACGCGCAGCGGGGTGATACCTTTTGCCAGCAGCGCCTCTGCCAGTTTCACCGCGGCTTCATTGCCCGCGCTGTCATTGTCGAAGGCGATAAGGACCTGTTTGATGCCATGCCGCTCAAACGCCAGCCAGTGGTCAGCCGTCACCCCGTTGACCCCGTAAGCGGCGGTCACGTTCCGATGACCGGCGACCCAGAACGACATCGCATCAATCAGGGATTCACACAAGATAAGGCTTTTCGAGGCCATCAGCGCCGTTTCATTCCAGACCCCGCGATGGGGACCCGGCAGATAGAGATGATAGACGGACCCCGGCCGCAACCGGTCCCGGATTTTGCGCCCGTATATCTCCCGGACCTGCCCCTCAGGGCCAGTCACCGGGACAACCAGCGCTCCGCTAAAGTGCTCATGACCCGATTCACGCATCAGCCCTACCGCCCGCAGTCGCGCCCGGATTTCAGCGCCCGGTTTGAGTTTCTTCGACGGCAGGCGATACCCCAGCGTGCGGTTGGCAAAGCCCAGTCGGAAGTGAGCGACTAACTCCGGGTGATTGAGTCGCCGCTGTGTCAGATACGCCTGCATCTCCGGCGCGTTCAGCAACGTGTGGTGATAGAACTCAACCACCCGATGCAGCAGCGCCTGCCGGCCGGCTTCATCCTCGGCCAGCAACGTTGGCTCAGAAGGCGTCACCAGCGGCTCGACCGCCGGATTTTTGCCTAATAAAGCCCGCAACCGCTCCGCCGCATGGCGCAGGCTTAAGCTTTCGGTGTTCATTACCCAGTCCAGCACTGAACCGCCCGCACTACAGCCGAAACAGTGATAGAGGTTTTTTTCAGGACTGAGGACCATTGACGGGGTTTTCTCCTGATGGAACGGGCACAGCAGCACGTAATCTTTGCCGCGTTTAATTAGCTGTCGTCCCTGTTGTTCCGCTACGGCCACTAAGGAGACGGCGTTTTTCAGGTGTTGTAATTCGGCTTCGGGTATCCGTGCCATATAGCTGTTCCTCCAAAAACCTGTCAAGATGCAAAGAGTAAAAATAACTCTGTTGCAGAGTACTCTAAAGTAGAGTATTGTCAACTGCAAGATTAAAAACAGGGAGTATCCTCATGGCACGGTTAACTCACAGGCAGATACAGGCCATGAAGACGAAGGATGAAACATTCTTTAAAGAGTTAGGCGCGCGGATTGCGCTGGCTCGAAAAGAGCAACAACTCACGCAGCAGCAACTGGCGGAACAGTTGGGGATTGCTCAGCAGACAATGGCGCATTATGAAGGCGGGCGACTAAAGGTATCAGCGGCTCTTCTGCCATTACTGGCGCAGATACTGAATTTATCGTTGGATGAACTGCTTGGATTACCCTTGATCAGGCGTAATAGTAAACGGGGCCCCAGTTCCCGGCTGGAACAACAGATTGAGATAATCAGTCAGTTGCCGAAAGCCAGACAGAAGTTCGTTTCGGAGATGCTGGATACGGTAATTGGTCATAACAGAGAGTAAAGAGAGATAGCGCGACTGAGACAGGTTGCCCCCTGTCACAGCCGCTCACCACAAACAACTGAGAAGGAGTTGAATGATGGCTAAGGCGCATTCTAAGGCAGAAGCGGTGATAAATAAAGCCGTGAAAACAGAACGTTATTACACGGTGGGCTATGTACCGAACGGGAATAGGGTCAACAACGCCACCCCGGCGATACATCTTAAGGGGCAGTGGCTGAGACAGGCGGGATTTAATACCGGCGGCCAGATTACGG
>NZ_JFGV01000106.1:0-6035 GCF_000612035.1 Photorhabdus aegyptia
TGGCGATTACCGTCAACCCCACCGATGTCATCAATACAAAAAACCTGTGTAAGATCACACTATTTTTAAATCAGAAATACGGTGCGGAATGACAGTTATAGGTGTTCTTGATGCAATTCAGGCGCCTACCTCCATTCAAGAGTGGAGTCCGCAGGAGATATCTATTTTTAATATAAAGGCTCTGTTTTCTGGTGAAATTACTTCATCTGAAACAGAAGATAATATAAAAGCTTATCTTCAATGTTTTGATAAAAGGCAAATAATAGATAATAAAAAAACATTGTTTCATAGTATACTTCAAGACAAAAATACCTTTAAGCTATCTGATTCTGATGGTTTGGTTATCGATAATAAGCTAACCGCAATACTTGAGGGTAATAAATTAAAATTTAAAAGTTTTCATATGTTGAGGCGAATATTCGATGTTGATGGGTATTTTAAAGAGGCCACTGATGATGATTTAAGAGAGTTTTCTAATCATGATCATTTCCATATTTCAGATAATTTTGACCTTATAAGTCTTGCTGATACAGTAATAAGAAAGAAAGTATCATTAATAAATAAATCAAGAGTCTTAGAGAATTATACTGTGGATGCTTTATTAGCAGCAGCTAATGAAAATGGAGTGGTTTTTGATTTAGTTATACACGAAGATAATGGCAAAAGGAAAATTGCAATGCCACAAGAGAAAAAACACATTAAGAGGCTATTGTGTTTTCTGGATGAAGATTATTTTACCTCGCAGATTACTCAAACATTATACAGGACAAACTCTAAGAAAAAGGTTAATCAATCTTAATGAATGGTTATTCCTCCGGTACATAATAGCCAGTAAATAACTCTAAAAAATCAGCACCCCAATCCATCACATCTGTGGTGGTTTTTTATATCAGCATGTTATAGGACTCTCTGATTTCAAGGAGTCGTTTTGGTGAGTAAATATTAAGCTGAGAAACCAAAAGTAAGAACGCAAGAAAAAGCTTAAAACTTAATGTTAATGAGCTTCTGGATAGTCAGAGGTTTTTTTATTATCAGAAACAGGAGAAAATCCAATGTTTAGATATAATCTAAATCAAGCTATCAAAATCAATATCAGCATTGAAGTAGGTGGAGTCAAAGGTCGCGCTGAGTATATAAATCACATCAATAACTATTTGATTAGTTATAGAGCCTCAAATGGTTGTGTGGCTGAAGGCTAGTTTGATGAAGATGGCATTTCATCAGCAGATGAAGACTAGTAACTAATTCAGAGCATTCTACTGACAGAGTACTCGATAGTAATTATTCAATCCACCACGGTATTTAAAATGCCTGGGATTTATTAAACTGAAAAGTAGAAAGTTCTGATTCCAACTGTTTCCAGGTTGGAAATGGTTCAACGAAGTTTTTGTTAAATATAATAATTTACATTTACAATATTTGCGGCCAACTCCGTTGATCTAAGGTTTTTCAAGTAAAGCTATCTATATCTGACATATTAATGGATATGAAGGAATATTTATTAGTGGAAGGTAGATTGCGGCGATATACAGCCAACTGAGTAACATACCGACAATAACGCAAATTATATATAGAGAGAGTCTTATAAATATAGATTTGCTTTTAGTACTCACAGTTTTTAATGGTAGGTGATTCGCACAAGCATCGAAGAAAAAAATTGCAAACAAGAGAGTGATAATAATACTTAAGATGCCGCCTATTGCTGCTTCGTGAGTGGAATATTTGCAACTAACTCTTGTGGCAAAAAAATAGATCAAACCATTTACTACTGTGTAACTTGCAAGCTTAGACATAAGTGCGCTGAAGTTGTCAGCTTGCTGAGGTAGTTTTTTTAGTGAATCATCTATCTTTTCGATGGTTGATTTAAAACTCATTACAGACTCCTTGAGAGTGTTTTTGTTCATGGAAAGATAAAACTACCTATTTTTAACATGAAAGAAGTTGAGACAAGTCACTTAATGAAATTAAAGCTAAGAATGATAATTTCATCTTTTAAACAGTTACGTTAATACTGACAACTCATGCTACCGCCTGTTCCTATCGCGTACTAGTGATAATGCTGATGTATAATCCTCCTATGCAAGGAGGAAGTGATGTTAAAAATATTCAATTGCGTAAAACTTATCGGATTGCTGATTGTTTTTATTTTACCTTGTATCGGGTACTCGGAAACCCAATACGTAGATCCTATGACAACATGTCTAAATGATTATGTCCTTCCTAAATTATCAGCAGACATACTGCCTGAAAAGTTAGTGGATGATGCTTTTATTACGTGCAAATCTCAGGTTGATGAGTGGCTTAAGCCTTTTGAGGCTATTGATAAACGTGAAGAAAACTATAAATCTATGCATGATTTTTATGTTCGAATGGTAAATATCAGACGGAAAGCCGAATTAAGCAATAACTGAATGATGATTATTTGTTATTGAATAAATATTGCATGTTGACCACCTTCCACGGTGGTTTTTATATTTTAAGGGAAAGAAATGGCAAAAAATACTGACTGGGAGGGAATAGAGCGTGATTACCGTTCCGGCTTTCTCTCAATCAGGGAGATTGCCAAACAACACGGTATTAGTGATGCCGCAATCCGCAAGAGGGCAAAGACTGAGGAATGGGTTCGCACTATTGTTGAAAGTACGCAGTGCGAACCTGATGCGAACCAAGCGGAAAGTCAGGTAGCAAGTAACACCAGTAATATCTTGGAGTCTGAAAAGTTCGCAGAGAGTTCGCAAGGAACCGCAGGGATTCTAAAGCCGCAATACGAACAGTTTGCTCAAAACATAGCGGCGGGTATGCCGATGAAAGAGGCGGCAATTTGTGCGGGTTACTCTCCAGCCCGTGCTGATTCTCAATCATCCATATTGATACGCAGACCGGAAATAAAAGCCCGCATTCGAGAACTGAGAAACGAAGCGGCGTTGCTTGTTTCATTCAATGCTGGACACCTGGCTGAATTGTCGTTTCGTGCTGGGAAGGAAGCGTTAGCAGATAAGAAGTTCGGGCAGGTTGCCCCAAATATTAAAAATGCCGCGCAACTTACCGGTATCGACATGAGCAGCAATAAAACTGAGGTCAATGTTGATCTCGCTGGCCTGAGTTATGGCAAAGTCTGTATTGTCACTCCCGCCAATTGTCCTGCTGATGTCTGGGCTTCTCACATGGAGAAATTGCGCGAGGGAAAACAGGTAGCCCAGTCATCATAGATGGTGTTATGTACGCTTTTAGTAGTGACTGGGCGACAGAAGTTTTATATGACCGAGCATTAGGTTCTGTTCGCTGGCGTTGGACGTATGGCGGGCGTGGTGGTGGCAAATCGGTAGAGATCGCTCGTGCACTGGTATTGTTGGGTGCTATAGAACCAATGACGATTCTCTGTGCCCGTGAATTCCAGAACTCAATCAATGATTCTGTTCTTGCCCTGCTTGAGGCACAAATCATTGATCTTGGACTGTCCCACTTCTATAAGGTCAAAAACAACGAGATTGAAGGTCGGAATAGCACTCGTTTCACGTTTAAAGGTCTTCGAAACAACATTCAAAGCATCAAGTCGATGCATGGCATTAAGATCTGTTGGGTTGAAGAGGCCCAGACTGTTTCACAAGATAGTTGGGATATTCTTGGTCCGACAGTTCGTGCTAATAAATCCGAAGTCTGGGTATCTTTCAACCCCAGAGAAGAGGAAGACCCGACATGTAAACTGATGACCCGGCATCATGAAGATCCCCCTGACGGCGGCGTTATTATTCGAAAAGTTAACTATTGTGATAATGCCTTTTTTCCTGACGTACTCCGGCAGGAAATGGAATATTGCAAACGCATCGACTATGAAGCGTATGAGCATATTTGGCTTGGATTACCAAAAGCACTCAGTGAAGCGGTTATTTTCTCTGGAAAATACCGGGTTGAAGCATTTTCTGATGAGCTATGGCTAGAAGTCGACCGGCTTTTCTATGGAGCTGACTTTGGTTTCGCTAATGACCCGTCCACACTGGTTCGCTGCTTCATTATTGGTACCAAACTATATATCGAATATGAAGCCTATGGGGTAGGCGTTGAATTAGATGAAATGCCCCAGTTCTATGATTCGGTGCCGCTTTCTCGTAAATGGCCCATTCATGGGGACAGTAGCCGACCGGAAACTATCAGTTACTTATCACGCCAGGGGTTCGTTATCGATGGTGCCACAAAATGGCCGGGGAGCGTTGAGGATGGGATCACTTACCTAAAAGGGTTTGAAGAAATCATTATTCATGAACGCTGTAAGCACATGATTGATGAGGCAAGACTCTATTCATACAAGACTGACCGACTGACCGGTGAAGTCCTGCCGGTGGTGCTCGACAAACATAACCATTTATGGGATGCGGTACGTTATTCTCTGGATGGTTATATCACAGGCAAAAACAACCCACTTCGTATATCTAAAAATCTGTTGGGGCGAATTTAATGTTTTTCAGATTCAGACATAAAAAGAAAGCGGAGGCTTTGCCAGTTGAACAGGATATTGATCAAGCATCACCTCAGCCAATGAACATACATCCGGATACTTTCGGATCGATAACAGAGAGAAAAGTAGCTCGGCCTGTTGAACCATACAGGCCCCCTCCCGGTGTTGTTCCTACTGAACAGTTATCCGCATTAATGGCAATGGATTCTACACCTTATGAATATATGACGGGTACAGGTGGTATATCGGGAGATGTGGGTTTCCCCGGTTATCCTTATCTGGCCCAACTGTCACAATTACCCGAATATCGGAAAATGGTCGGCACTATTGCAGGGGAGATGACTCGTAAGTGGATAAAGCTAACGTCAGTGGGTCTTATTATTAAATCGAACGGGAAAACCGTAGATGTAAAGCCGATGGTGCATAATATGACGGGAACAGGGAGAAAAATCGAGAATGGAATAATCTATAATGTTCCAGTATTTCGCCTTCAGCGTGGTAACAGTGCTGTCATTATGAATCCAGTGGTTGGTGATATTGGTTTAATTGCTATCTGTGATCGTGACATTAGCAGCGTCAGAGCAACAAAAGCGCCGACGTTGCCGGGCTCAAAAAGAACGCACAATTATTCAGATGCAATTTACCTGGGGGGCGTTTTAAATGCAGAACCACAACAATATGTTGAATTCGTAGATAATCAGGTAAATATTGTTTCACCGAATAAAATTAACGTAGTCGCTCCGACAACGGAAATGACTTCATCAAATTCAATCACAATGAACTCACCATCTATTATATTAAATGGTGCGGTTATTCAAGGTGGTGGCGGTAACGGTGGAAATGCAATATTCGGCAGTACCGTAACAGCGAAGGGCGAAATTACAAGAAATGGGGTTAAACTTTCATCACATGTGCATGGTGGTGTTGAATCTGGTGGTTCGAAAACCAACAGTCCAGAGTAAAAATATGTATAGAAATCTAACATCAAATATTATTGTCGCAGGAGCTTTGTTTGCCTGCGTGTTTAGCGCCGGGGCAAAAAACAGTGACACTTCTCGGCAAGAAAAGATATCCGCTATGTGTATGTCCCAGTCTATATTACAGCAGTATGCCGCGAGTGCAGGGCTTAACTATATAGATCCGTCCACCCTCGCAGAAGAGGTCCTGTTACAAACAGGAAGTTACTCGGCTGAAAGCCCGGTATATAAAGCTCAAAAGGAAGATGCTGTAAATCAAGGAAAAAAATTGATGCTAAAAGAGAAACAAGTAATGAATATTATCAGGTATTACTATGAGAATCGTGATGAAGCAATGTTGTCGCGGGGGGAAGGGGTTTCATCCGTTTTTCAGCAGCTATGTATCGTTAATCCAAAACGTTATCTTCCTAGCTACAACGCGTTAAAAGCAGCGGGAAAAATATAGAATCGAACGGTTCAAGAACCTATAAACCCCAGTCGTGTTGGTGGATAAAGTCATCTTCGGCTTACAGTAACCCGAATTCTGCTTAAGCCATCATTGAAATATCTTTCTCTGAGTAGAAAATTTTCAGTGATGGCTTTTTCAATTTAAGGCTGTAAGCAAT
>NZ_JFGV01000105.1:0-6894 GCF_000612035.1 Photorhabdus aegyptia
ATTAGTGGCTTAAGATGGATGTTTAACTTATCGGCTGAGGATGCCCATCGTATCAGCCAGTTTGTGACGACAGAAAATCAGAACTATTTAGGGCTGTTGTATAACTCACTGCCTGCCTGGGAAAAAGGTGCACTAATAGCCAAAGAAGCGGTAGAATCTGCCGGTATTGGCAGTGCTATCGGCGGTAAAGCTTCGGTTGCTTCAATTGTTGGGAAGAATAAACAACCTTATCAACCGAATCAGGGTGCTGTTGGTAATATGAATGAATTCCTAAAACAATCCGGTTTTGGGAGCCAGATTAAAGGAAATACTCAAAAAACTAGTAAAATGTATGATGGGAAAAGTATTTATTCTGCAAAAAGTGACATTGATAAATATATCAAAAAAGGCGACCAGATTTACTTAGATGGTGATCATAAGAATCATCTTGAAGTTTTTGATAAAAGAGGAAATTTTAGAGTTGTGCTTAACTTGGATGGTTCAATTAATGATGCTAAAACGAAAGCTGCGGAAGGGAGAAAATTAAAATGATGAAAACTCTAAACAAACTTAGCTATTGTATTAATTTACTCTCACTTAGGAAAAATATCCAAGCTGAGTTAAATCTGAATTTTAATATTACCGAAAAATACAAGGAATATATTTATGATTTTAAACAGGCAGTGATGTTACTTAATAGAACTATTGAAGAAAATGATCAAATAGCTATTCAATGTGCGCTGACAAGAGTTCGGATTACATCATTGAATCTGTCTAATCTATATGCAGATATTATCGACGATGTTGTATCAATAAACAGTCAGGACTTGTGGCCTGAAATTCCAGAAGATTACAAAATACCTGATCATTATAACTATCCTCAAAACAAATAACTCATACCCCCAGCCACGGCTGGGGCTTATTTATCGGCCAATTACTACTTACTTATCAGAGAAAATTATTTAAAAAGAGGAGTGGGACAAAAACAGCGGATGCTGGATGCTATTAGTGGCTTAAGATGGATGGTTTAAAATGATTGGTCCTAATGCAAGTAAATCACAACAATTTTTATTGGATAAACAAAGCGGTCAACAACTACCTGAAATTAAGAATATTACCATTGTTGATATAAAATGAGGATATTAAATGAATATACATGACTTTGATAAAAATATAAAGCCTCTTTTAAGAAATTATTCTTTTGAATATTCATTTTTTGCTGATGGTGAATTTGGTAATCTTGAGCGAATTGAATTTGAGGGCTGTGGAAAACTAGGGACTATTGATATATGGTCTAAGGGTTGGCTAAGTATAGACATATATGATTGTATTTTAGATAGGCAGGTAATGAATGTCATATATTCACCCGAAGAAAAACAATCTTGCAAAACTGGAGTAGAGGTGTTTTTAAGGATATTACTAAATGAAAAATAAAGTAGAAATTATATTAGGTGATATAACAAAAGTTGCTGTTGATGCTATCGTTAATGCAGCTAATACATCTTTACTTGGTGGTGGTGGAGTTGATGGAACAATACATAGAATAGGTGGAAAAATTATTTTAGAAGAATGTCAAAAAATTAGAGCTAAACAAGGTGGCTGCAAAGTTGGTGAAGCAGTGATTACAAGTGCGGGTAATTTGCCCGCTAAATACGTGATCCATACTGTAGGCCCACGTTGGAATGGCGGTAATAATAATGAATTTTCATTATTAGAAAAATATTATTTAAGTTGTTTAGAATTATCTAAGATCCACAATGTCAAAAGACTTTCTTTTCCCAATATTAGTACTGGAACCTATAAATTCCCTAAAGAGCTGGCGGCTAAAATTGCTTTAGATACAATTTCTTCATATTTAAATAAGGTTCCTCACATTTCCAAAATCAATATTATATGTTATGAGAAAGATAATTATGATATATATATGGATTTGATGAACAATAAGTCTTACAAAAATAAATTTTAAATTTCTTGTCGTTCCCTTTCTAAAAAGGGAACGACTACTTACCTAGAAGGAATTCATTTTAATATTAACCAGAAAAATCACTTAGCCGCATTTGATGGAATATCTAAAAAAGGGATAAGTGGTACACATAATGTTAATGCTTTCAATCAAGCGGCATCTGAAAATGGAATTAAAATTGTTAGCCAGACACCAAGCAGTGTTAAAGGCATTACGCAAATTGAGTATCAAATACCAGCAAAAGATAGAACCGGAAATGTTATTGGCCACAAAAACCAAATATTCAAGAAAACAGTATATAATCCAAACGTTTTTTCCGACCAAAAAATGTTAGACCTCGGACAGCAGGCTGTTTCTAATGGTTATAAAAATGCAGTTTCTCAAGGTTTACGAGAATATGAATCAACCGCAGGTGGTGTGAAGTTTCAAGTTTATTTAGATCAAAAAACAGGTACAGTTACTAACTTTTTCCCGGTGACACAATGAGTAATAAACGTCTTTTCAAAAAAATAGATTATGATAATGATTCTAAGTGGGTTATGAAGGAGTTTTTTAATTCTATATACTCCCAAGGTGAATTTCTATGGGCTTTACCGCTTGTTCTAAAAAAGGACGGGTGTGGAGTTAATGAAACCTATTGTACTTTCCCAAACTTAGATGATCCTGATCCTGAATATCATTTCGAAGGAGTAATGTTCGGGGTATGGGAAGGTGAAATCATAGTTCCCGAATCTACTTGCTTTGAGTATATAAAACTAGCCTGTGAGAAATATCTTCAATTACATCCAGAAGATACAGAGCAAGTAAAATCCTTACTTGCTCAACTCTCTTAAACCAGAAAGATCCTAGCATTGAATGCTAGGATTTTTTTAACTTTTGAACAATCATATGACCCGCTGCCAGCTTGGGAAAAAGGTGCACTAATAGCCAAAGAAGCGGTAGAATCTGCCGGTATTGGTGGTGCTATCGGCGGTAAAGCTTCGGTTGCTTCGATTGTTGGGAAACACAGAGGAAGCGCAATACCAGTACCGGAGCCAATAGTCGCTTCTAATGGGCTAGCTTACAAATCAAACCCTAAACACACTCTTGGTCAGCAAGGTAATCGACCCAATGCAGGAATTGAACCTAAGGGCTCGGTGGATTTATTTAGTCATTCTATTTCTTCTGCTTCTAAAGAAAAGCAAAGATATTCCATTGATTCTGAAAAAAATGTTCATCGCTTTTCTTACAGTAATGATGGTACATGGCATTGGTCTGGTAGTACTGGAGATCAAAAAAATCCATTAGACAGACAAGAAATTCCTAATGATGTAAAGAAAAATTTTGGTTTACCTGGTAAATGGAGATAGAAATTATGATTTTTGGTGATCCATATCGTTTTGCGATATTAGTAGAATATATTCCCTATTGGAGTGATAGTTCATTTAAAAATGGGTTATTCCATTTTTATATTAATGGGAAAATGTTCCCTGATGAACTAACTACCGCAACATTAAATGTGGATATTTTTTCTTTAGATGAAAAAAATGCATTAGTTTCTTTTCCTGAAAATAAAGAGCTATTTGATAAAGAAATTAAAGAAGCATTTAACACGATGTTAGGTATGATATCTCCTAATCTGGTAGATAGTAACCTAGATGTGCCAGAAGATTTTGAATCGTCATATATTTATAAAGCTTCAACAGAGAATATTGATGATTTTGGTAGTTCTGTATTTGCTGTATCTTACGATGATATTGTTAGAATCATCGGAGCAAAACGACGTATCTTAAGATATGATAATAATGGTTGTGGTTACTGGGAAGATATTCCTAAACCTGATTTCTATGAAACAAAAATTTATAAAGATGAAGTTAAAGAAATAATTTCCAATATAAAAAAATATTATATATCATTGTAATATAGTCTCCATATATAACCCCAACTACAGTTGGGGTTATTTGGAATGGCAGCTCCGGAGATATTAACAATGCTTTAACAAGCAAACAGGTGCCAAGTGATATTCAGAAAAAGCTAGGAGTGAAACTAAAATGATTTATGGTGATCCATTTTTATTTTCTCTTCAATTTGACATTGTTGAGTCATGGAACTCTCCAGATAGCTTCTGGAAAAATGGAATATTTTCTTTCTATTTAGAAGGGAATAAATTATTTGACATTGTTGATGTTTTCGAATTAAGAACAACAATTGACTTTTACTCAAATATGAAAATAGATGAGTTGGCATGTAATGATATTCCCTTTGATCCTATTACCTTATACAGAAATGCAGAAATGCAGAAAGTTATTTTACAGGAGAAGGAGAAGGAGAAGATCTTATTGATGGCTTGTTTGATATGACCTGTACTGCAATGGGGGATAATGGCTATTATATTTACTTTATGAAAACAAGCCAAAATGATCGCCTAATTTGGAGTGTTGATGATGGAAATACAATAAAGGAGACATTATTACCTGCTGGTACAGTTCATTCTGTAATTCAAAAAATGTCACAATGCCCATTAACTGAAATATTTACTAGTAACAAGAAAATAACAATGAAGCAAAAATTATTTGGTCAACCATATGATGAAAGTAATCCTGAGTGGATTCTGAAAGGTTATTTTGATGTGATGTACCAAAAGGGGAAAAATTATTTTTATGATGTTATAGAAAATATTATAAAAAGACATGGTTTTTCTACAGATGGTGCCTACTGTAATTTTCCAGATATGAATAGTTTTTTTGAAGAAGAACATTTTGAAGGGGTTGAGTTTACATGGGGCTATCCACCAGAACAAGCACCAACAATAATTGTAAGCGAAGCAACCTGTTTCAAATATGTAAAACTAGCCTGTGAGAAATATCTTCAATTACATCCAGAAGATACAGAGCAAGTAAAATCTTTACTTGCTCAACTCCCTTAAACCAGAAAGATCCTAGCATTGAATGCTAGGATTTTTTTAACTTTTGAACAATCATATGACCCGCTGCCAGCTTGGGAAAAAGGTGCACTAATAGCCAAAGAGGCGGTAGAATCTGCCGGTATTGGCGGTGCTATCGGCGGTAAAGCTTCCGTTGCTTCGATTGTTGAAGGAAATAAATCAACTAACATAGGGAAAGGAAATAATGTACGTATTGATAGTGAATCATCTGTAAGATCAAATAGCCAGGTAACTATTCCTCAGTCACGAGTTGGGCATATTTTCCGCAAAGCAGAAGGACACATTGCTGATACTCCTGAAAATAGAAAATTAATATTGGATGTTGCAAATGATAAAACGGCTATTTTAGGTGGTGACCGTTATGGTAACAGTTGGTCTGCACGCACATTGCCGGATGGAACTCAAGCTTGGGTTCAAACTCGTGGGGATACAGTAATAAATGCTGGGATAAATAATCCACCTAAATCATATGACCCTCAAACAGGACTATCTTCACTAAAGCCAAGAGGTAGTAAAAATGGACAATAAGATGATTACAATAGAACAAGCTTACAAAGCTATGTTTTATTTTTTGGAGCATGAATACGAATTAACGAAGTCAGATGATATCGGTTGTTTATTGGGATCAATGGATTGGACGATCTGGGATGATTCAATTGGCCCAGCAGACCCAGCTATGTGGGAAGATTGGCTAGCCGCAGTTAAACGGACTTTATAATAGATTAGATCCCGACCAGAGAGTCGGGCTCTTTCCCTTCTTTGAATCCAGTTGTTTTGCAGTCATTACGATTGCGGTGGCTACAGTGATAGAGGGAAACGGAATAAAGGTTACCGCCAGCACTGCCGCTACCATCGGTTCCGTGACTTATGGCGCGACAGCTTTAGCCTAAGTCGGAAAGAGGATAACGTCAAATGGATATAAAGTTTCCAATGGTTCTGAAAATGTAATTGCTAAAAGTAGGTTTAGCTCATCCAATAATTCAGTCGCGCATCAATCTGGAACAAATACAACAAACTGAGCACTGCGCAACGGGCAGAAATGTTGTCTCACTGTGCCGGGAACGGTGGGTTATGCACACTGACCTATCAGGCTGAAATGGAAGGTGGGATAAAAACAGCGGATGCCATCAGTAGTCTGAGATGGATGTTTGGCTTATCAGAAGAAGATTCCCATCGTATCAGTCAGTTTGTGACGACAGAAAACCAGAATGATTTAGGGCTGTTGTATAACTCGCTGCCAGCTTGGGAAAAAGGTGCACTAATAGCCAAAGAGGCGGTAGAACCTGTCGGTATTGGTTGTTCTATCGGCAGTAAAGCTTCGGTTGCTTCGATTGTTGGGAAGAATAAACAGCCTTATCAGCCTAATAAAGGTGCTGTTGGTAATATGGGAGAATTCTTTACTCAACCAGGGTTTGGGAGTCAGATTAAAAACGGCACACTTAAAACCAGCAAGCGATATCAGGGGAAAAGTATTTATCAAGCTCAGGGTAAACTGGGTGATACAATCAAGAAAGGCGATCAACTGTATTTGGACGGTTCGCATAAAAACCATCTTGAGCTTTTTGATAGTAAAAATAATTTTAAAGCAGCCCTTAATTTAGATGGTTCAGTAAATGTGGATAAAACTAAAGCTGGTCAAGGGAGGAAACTTAAAATTGACTGAAATAAACAAGTTAAATGACATAAAAACGATTTTAGTCGAGCTAGCAGCAACCTGCAATATTTCAAAAAATGAGCTTGATAATAATGGCAGCCTTGATTATTCGTTAAATCTGGATGATGAACTGCAAGATGAGCTCAAAAAATTGATATCCATGTTTGCGGTATTGAAAAAAGCCCTTGACCAAAATGATATGGTTGCAGTTCAGACAGCATTAGTGATGGCTAGGATATATGCAATGAATTTACGTAATTTTTTTGATGGAATCTTTGAAGATATAGAAATGATCGGCTGGACAGAACGATATGATTGGCCGAAAATCCCCGAAGACTACAAAATCCCAGACCATTATAATTATCCTGAAAAAAA
>NZ_JFGV01000104.1:0-7523 GCF_000612035.1 Photorhabdus aegyptia
GAGCAGACACTCAGCTATGCTGAACTGAATGCCCGGGCTAATCGGCTGGCACATCAGCTGATTATGTTAGGAGTAGAACCGGATCAACGAGTAGCGATTTGTGTCACACGCTCACCGGCGATGGTGATAGGACTACTGGCAGTGCTGAAAGCTGGTGGGGCTTATGTGCCACTGGATCCAGCTTATTCTAGTCAGCGTTTAGTTCATATTCTGACCGATGCTGCACCAGTTATTTTGCTAGCAGATGATGTCGGGCGTGCTGCATTGGGTGAAAAAGCTCTTGAAGGACTTAATATTTTAAACCCAAATACTCTGACTGAACAATTAGAGAGTAATCCGCAGGTTCCTGAGTTGATGTCACAGCATTTAGCGTATGTGGTTTATACTTCGGGCTCTACTGGTACACCCAAAGGGGTAATGGTGGAGCATCGTGGGGTGGTTAACTTAGCTCTGGCACAAATCGGTCGATTTGATGTTGATGAAACTAGCCGGATATTACAGTTTGCTTCATTGGGTTTTGATGCCAGCGTTTCGGAAATTATGACGGCATTGAATAGCGGAGCCTGTCTAGTCATCCCTATCGACACGATTCGTCAGGATCCGCATCACCTTTGGCATTATTTGGAAGAACAACGGGTAACACATGCTTTCCTGACACCGGTTTTGTTCGAGAAAGAGGCAGATTTACCAATAATAACGATAAAACCCACGTTAGTATTTGCAGGAGAGGCCCCTAGTTTGACATTGTTCCAAACTTTGTGTGGCCTGGCGACACTATTCAATGATTATGGCCCGACAGAAACTACCGTTTGCGCCACAACTTGGCTTTGCCCGTCGGACTATACGGACGCATTGGTTCCTATAGGACGTCCGACGACCAATACACGTATTTATCTGCTAGATGCTCATGGCTATCCAGTGCCGCTAGGGGCGGTGGGTGAGCTGTATATTGGTGGTGCGGGTGTGGCACGGGGTTACCTGAATCGCCCTGACTTGACCGCTGAACGCTTCTTGGCTGATCCGTTTAATGATGAACCGGATGCGCGGATGTATCGCACTGGGGATTTAGCGTATTACCTTCCGGATGGCAATCTGGTATTTATTGGCCGTAATGACCATCAGATCAAAATTCGCGGTTTCCGAATAGAATTGGGAGAAATTGAGTCCCGATTGACACAACATCCAGAAGTCTGTGAGGCACGAGTGTTAGTTCAGGCTGAAGGACCGAATAAGCGTTTGGTCGCTTATGTGGTAGCGCAAGAAAATGATGGATTAGTTAATAGCTTACGTGAGTACCTGAGTAACTTATTGCCAGATTATATGATGCCAGCGGCCTTTGTCCGTTTGGATGCCTTCCCATTGACGCTGAACGGCAAATTGGATCGTAGAGCATTACCAGCTCCAGAGGCAGATGCTTTTGCTCGTCAGGTTTATGAAGCACCTCAAGGAGAGGTGGAAATTATATTAGCGGCTATCTGGTGTGATTTGTTGGGTATTGAACAGATTAGCCGACATGACAATTTCTTCGTTTTAGGGGGGCACTCGCTACTGGCTGTGCGGATGGTAGAACGCTTACGTAACCGAGGGTTAACGTTGGCGGTGCGAGATTTATTCCAATCTCCGGTGCTGGCTAAACTGGCTAAGGTGATAGTGCAATACCGGGTTTTGGAAACGCCTGCCAATGCTATCATGTCGACAACCACAACAATAACGCCAGAGATGTTACCGCTGATTGATCTAACCCAATCTGAGATTGATCTCATTATTAGGAAAGTGCCAGGCGGGATCGCCAATATCCAAGATATCTATGCTTTATCACCATTGCAGGACGGTATTCTATTTCACCATTTGCTGGCCAATGAAGGCGATCCATATCTGTCAGTAGGTCAGATGACCTTTACTGATCGGGGGTTATTAGATCGTTATCTGGCGGCGGTTCAGTGGGTGGTTAATCGACACGATATTCTGCGCACTGCCTTTATCTGGCAAGGCTTATCCGTTCCGTGTCAGGTGGTGTGGCGTCAGGTACCGTTGTCTGTGACTGAACTAACATTAGATCCAGCTGATGGGAAGATCAGTGATCAGCTCATTCAGCGCTTTGATCCCCGTCAGTATCGTCTTGACCTTAGTCAGGCACCTTTGTTGTGTTTTGTGGTGGCTCAGGAGGAAGATGGCTCTTGGCGGGTATTAGAATTACTACATCATTTGATTGGTGATCATACGACCCTAGAAGTGATGCAAAGTGAAGTTCAGGCCTATTTTGCTGGGCGAGGAGACAGTTTGCCAGCTCCGGTACCTTTCCGTAATCTGGTGGCGCAGGCTCGTCTTGGTATTAGCCAGGCAGAGCATGCACGTTTCTTTACCGACATGCTGACCGGGGTAGAAGAGCCGACGTTGCCATTTGGGGTAACAGAAGTGCACCATGATGGTTCACAGGTTACAGAATTTCATCAGATATTGACGACTGAGTTAAATGATCGTTTGCGTACTCAAGCGAAGTGCTTGGGAGTCAGTTTGGCGACGTTATGCCATGTAGCTTGGGGGCAAGTATTGGCACGCACCAGCGGACAACAAAAGGTGGTGTTTGGCACAGTATTATTTGGACGTATGCAAGTGGGGGAAGGTGCTGACCGTGGGATGGGATTATTTATTAATACTCTGCCACTGCGGTTGGATATGGATGAAACCTCAGTACGGGACAGTGTACAGGCAACGCATAGTCGGTTGGCAGAACTACTGGAGCATGAACATGCCTCATTGGCACTGGCCCAACGTTGCAGTGGGATTGCCGGTGGTACACTACTGTTTAATGCGCTGTTGAATTACCGGCATAATACGCCACTGGTAGTTCCTAATGACATCATGGAGGGTATCAAATTTCTTGGTGGACAGGAGCGTACCAATTATCCTTTTGTGCTGTCGGTAGAGGATTTTGGGGATGCCTTGGGGGTGACGGCACAGGTGATACAACCGTTTGAACCCGAACGGATATGCAGTTATATGCAGCAAACATTGGAAAGTCTGGTAGAGGCACTAGAACAGACACCGGACAGTCCAATAAGAGCGTTGGAAATCCTGCCGGAAACTGAACGGACGCTGTTGTTGGAAACCTGGAACGCGACTGAAACACCGTATCCTGATCAGTTATGTATCCATCAGTTGTTTGAACAACAGGCGGAGAAAACCCCAGCAGCGACGGCGTTGATAGCCGGAGATAAGTCCCTAAGCTATAGGGAGCTGAATACCTGTGCTAACCGGCTGACTCGTCAGTTAATCGAACAAGGGGTGTGTCCCGGTGATCATATTGCACTTCTGCTAGAACGATCGATAGAACTGGTGGTGGCCCAATTAGCTATTCTTAAAGCTGGTGCCGTTTATGTGCCGATAGATCCCAATGTGCCGGATGAGCGGAAAAACTGGTTGATAAATGATTGTCTTGCTAGGTTGCTGCTCACCGATATACAGATGGATATTCCGACTAATTTAGCTGTTCCGCTGTTGCGTCTCTCGGATGAGTCAGACACCAGCAGAGAGGAAGATTGTCTCAATTCTGATTTACCGAGTTCCAGCACTGAGTTAGCGTATATCATGTACACCTCCGGTTCTACCGGGACACCCAAAGGGGTGTTGGTACCGCATCGCGCAGTGGTCCGGTTAGTCATCAATAATGGTTATGCCGAAATCAGCCATGATGATCGGGTTGCTTTTACAGCTAATCCGGCTTTCGATGCCAGTACATTTGAAGTCTGGGCACCGTTACTCAATGGTGGGACGTTAGTGGTTATTGACCACGCCACATTATTAACACCACAGGAATTAGTACGGGTTTTACAGGCTCACCACATCACAGTACTGTGGCTGACTATCGGGTTGTTTAACCGGCTGGCGGTAGAGTTATTCCCAGTTCTTCCGCAGATAAAGATCCTGATTTTCGGGGGAGATATACCTGATTTGCATGTAATTGCCCAAGTTCTGGGTAATCGCCCGCCACAACAATTATTACAAGCTTATGGTCCGAGTGAGGGAACCACCTTTACCACCATGTATCCTATCGTGGCATTAGTACAGGGAGGGATCCGGATCCCCATTGGCCGACCAATAGCGAATACACGGGTTTATTTGCTGGATACTTATGGTCAGCCGGTACCGTCGGGTGTTATCGGTGAGATTTATGTGGGGGGAGATGGAGTTGCTTGTGGTTATCTTAATCACCCTGATCAGACTGCTGAATGTTTCCTGACAGATCCCTTTAGTGATCAACCGAATGCACGCATGTACCGGACAGGAGATTTGGCTCGTTATCTGCCGGATGGCAATCTGGAATTCTTGGGTCGTAATGACCAGCAGGTTAAAATCCGTGGCTTCCGCATTGAACCGGGGGAAATTGAGACGCGTCTGGTGGAACATCCGGCGGTACGTGAGGCGGCAGTGTTGGCACTGGGTAATGAGACAGATAAACGGTTAGTGGCCTATGTAGTGGCGGAAGTTCATGAAAGGTTATCGATTAGCCTGCGTGCTCACCTGAGTACCATTTTACCGGATTACATGGTGCCAGCGGCGTTCGTCCGTTTAGATGCTTTCCCGTTAACGCCGAACGGCAAGCTAGACCGTCAGGCATTACCAGCACCAAGTGAGGAAGCCTTTGCTCGCCAGGTTTACGAAACTCCGCAAGGAGAAACTGAAATTGCCTTAGCTGCCATTTGGTGTGAATTGTTGGGAATTAGACAGATTAGCCGGTACGACAACTTTTTTGCGTTAGGGGGGCATTCGCTGCTTGCTGTACGAATGGTTGAACGCTTGTGCAATCTTGGTTTAACGTTGGCGGTACGTGATCTGTTCCAATCTCCGGTGTTGTCCGAACTGGCCCAGAAATTAGGGACACATAGGGTTGTGGTGGTGCCTCCCAATATCATCATGCCAACCACCACTACTCTGACACCAACGATGCTACCGTTGATTAATCTGACCCAACCTGAAATTGATTTGATTGTCAGACAGGTGCCAGATGGGATCACTAATATTCAGGATATCTATGCCTTGTCACCGTTACAGGACGGTATTTTGTTTCATCATTTGTTGGCAAACAAGGGTGACCCATACCTGCTAATCAATCAGATGCGTTTTGCTAATCGGTCTCTGATGGAACGTTATCTTGCAGCAATTCAATGGGTGGTTGATCGGCACGATATCCTACGTACAGCTTTTATCTGGCAAGAATTATCCGTTCCAGTTCAAGTTGTCTGGCGTCAGGCATCGTTGTCGGTTACTGAAGTGATATTTGATCCAAGTAATGGACCTGTGTGTGACCAATTAGCTCAATGTTTTGACCCGACTCAGCATCGTCTTGATCTCAGTCGGGCACCGCTACTACGTTTTGTAGTGACGCAGGAAGAGGATGGTTCTTGGGGAATGTTGGAGCTGTTGCATCATTTGATTGGTGACCACACAACACTGGAAGTGTTGAACCGTGAAATTCAGGCGTACCTTGCTGGGAAGGAAAGTAACTTACCTGCTCCAGTTCCTTTCCGTAATTTGATTGCTCAGATCCAATTAGGTATTAGCCCAGAAGAACATATCAACTTTTTTAATGATATGTTGGCTGATATGCAGGAACCGACACTGCTGTTCGGGTTGGTGGGAGTGCATCACGATGGCACAAAGGTGACGCAATCACATAGGATGTTAAATACCACACTGAATGATAATCTTCGTCGTCAAGCCAGACGTTTGGGGATTAGTTTAGCTACTTTGTGTCATGTAGCTTGGGCACAAGTGTTATCACGTACCAGCGGACAGGAACAGGTAGTATTCGGTACGGTACTGTTTGGGCGGATGCAGGCAGGGGAAGGCTCTGACCGCGGGATGGGATTGTTTATTAATACCCTACCGCTGCGGCTGGATATAGATGAGACCTCGGTACATAATAGCGTACAAATGGCGCATAGTCGGTTGGCAGAGCTACTAGAGCATGAACATGCCTCACTGGCACTGGCTCAACGTTGCAGTGGGGTTGCCAGTGGAACACCGTTGTTCAATACGCTGTTGAACTACCGACATAATGCGCCACTGGCGGCTATCGATAACATGATGGAAGGTGTTGAATTCCTTGGTGGGCAGGAACGTACCAATTACCCGTTTGCCCTGTCGGTGGAGGATTTTGGGGATGCTCTGGGGCTGACGGCTCAGGTCGTGCAGCCCTTTGAGTCAGCTCGGCTATGCGATTATATGCAGCAGGCGCTGGAGAGTTTGGCGGAAGCGCTGGAACACACACCGGACAGGCCGGTTAGGACATTGGAAATTCTGCCGGAAACAGAGCGGACCTTATTGTTAAAAACTTGGAATGCGACAAAAACCGTCTATCCAGACCAGTTATGTATTCACCAGTTGTTTGAACAACAAGTGGGGAGAACACCTGATGCCACAGCACTCATATATGAAGAGCAGACACTCAGCTATACCGAACTGAATGCCCGTGCTAACCGGCTGGCCCATGAATTGATCGTTTTAGGTGTCATCCCAGACCAGCGGGTCGCAATTTGTATGGCTCGTTCACCGACAATGATAGTGAGCATATTGGCCGTGTTAAAAGCCAGCGGGGCTTATGTACCGCTAGATCCTTCCTATCCGGGAGCTCGTTTGGCACATATCTTGGATGATATAGCGCCGTTAATAGTCCTGGCTGATAAGGCAGGGTATGCAGCACTGGGGGAAAAAGCGTTAGACGGAGTGATTGTCCTCGATCCAAATACATCAGTAAACCAACTGGACAGCAACCCAACGATACCAACACTGACCTCACGGCATCTGGCTTATGTGATTTATACATCAGGTTCGACAGGCACACCAAAGGGAGTGATGGTTGAGCATCGCGGGCTGGTTAACCTAATTCAAGAGAAAATTACTCAGTTCGGTATCAATCATGAAAGTCGAGTATTGCAGTTTACCTCCTTGGGTTTCGATGCCAGCATTTGGGAAATCATGATTGCGTTAGGAGGTGGAGCCAGTCTGGTTATCGCTGCCGACACAGTTCGTCATGACCCACATCGTCTCTGGCATTATCTGGAACAACAAGCGGTAACGCATATCACTCTGCCTCCGGCTTTGCTTCAGGATGGGGCCAATTTACCGACGTTAACAATAAAGCCAATAGTGATACTGTGTGGTGAAGCGCCCAGTGCGGTATTGCTTCAGGCGCTATGTGACAGGGTAATTTTGTTTAATGCTTATGGCCCGACAGAAAGCACGGTTTGTGCCACGATCTGGCGTTGCCCGTCAGGCTATACAGACGCGTTAGTCCCTATCGGATATCCAACAGCCAACAGCCAGGTTTATCTGTTAGATGCTGACGGCCAGCCGGTACCATTGGGGGCGGTGGGGGAGCTATACATTGGTGGTGTGGGTGTGGCGCGGGGTTATCTGAATCGCCCTGATTTGACCGCTGAACGCTTCTTAGCAGATCCGTTTAGTGATAGACCGGGGGAGCGGATGTACCGCACCGGGGATTTGGCTCGCTATCTGCCGGA
>NZ_JFGV01000103.1:0-8871 GCF_000612035.1 Photorhabdus aegyptia
CCAGCTCAATCTGGGCCATCTGGTGGATGGAAAGCGACCGCATCCCAACAAGCGCGGCGAAGGATTTGAGTTGCGTACCGACGACTGGGGAGCTATCCGGGCCGGGAAAGGGCTGTTTATCAGCGCCGATCAGCAGATTAAAGCCTCGGGCGAGCAGTTAGATATGCAGCGGACGCTGGCTGAACTGGAGGCGGCGTTTCAGACCGCGGCGGGGTTGCGTTATGCCGCTGAGGCGGCGAAAGCGGAACTGGCTGATATTGAAACGCAGGCCGCCTTTATGAATGAGACCCTTAAGGCGCTGCAACAGCGGGCGCTCTTGCTTTCTGCGCCCTCGGGCATTGCTCAGGTGACACCGGGCAATTTGCAGCTCTCCGCCGGGGAGAACCTGATAACCACCGTCGGCGGTGATGCAGATATGAGCATTATGAAGAAATTCCGGCTGGCGGTGGGGAACGGGCTGAGTTTGTTCACCCGAACCTTGGGCCTAAAGCTGTTGGCGGCTTCCGGCAAGGTAGAGATTCAGGCACAGACTGATGCGGTAGAGGTGTTGGCTCAACAGGCGCTGACGCTGGCAAGTCAACAGGATCGTGTGACCGTCTCGGCGAAAACGGAACTGCGTCTGGAGTGCGGCGGGGCTTATATCTCGCTGAAAGACGGACATATTTCTTTTGCCGGTCCCAAAAATGCTCGCTTCCAGTGTGACATTTTGCAGAAAAACGGCCCGGTGAGTCAGAGTTCAGACCTGACGTTACCTGAGCGTTGTATATCAGCATCAGCGCGAATGGCTGGTGATCAAGATGGCATGACCAAATAAGGAGTGAACAATGACAGAAGCAGCTACTTCATTGACTGTGGATTATGATTTTTCCCCCGAGGCTGAAACCAGACGGCAAACCGGTTTGTTGGCTGATTTGCGTATGGCATTTACTCAGCATGGCGGCCACGGTTTTTTACTGGTTGACCCGGCGGTTTTTCTGGATACTCGTCAGGAAGAAGGGTTTCCAGTGGCGATCCTGAATCATCAGCCAGCGGCCATACCGACACAGATAAAGCATCACCGCTTTGAATCCCGCTATTCGCCCTGGCTGGTGCCACTAAATCTTAATCGGCCGGAGGATGCTGAACTGCTGGCACTGAGCGTCACGCAGGCGTTGCAGGAAACCGATCCGGCGGAGTTGATTGCCGGGCGTGGGCGAATGGTGTGTGGCTGGCTGTTTAGTGCCAGCCCGGCCTCCGCGATTGCACACCATATCAGTATGATGGCGGTGCAGTCCGTCTCATTTCAACCGCAGGTCATGCTGCGCTTTTATGATCCGGCGGTCAATAATGCCTTTTGGCCGGTACTGGATAGCTGGCAACGCTCGCGTTTGTTGGGGCCATTGACAGACTGGTATCTGATTGACGGCGACGGTCAGTTACTGCACCGGGACAATGCCGAGTCTGCTCAGGAACTGTACATCTTTTCACTGTCATTGACAGCGGAACAGGTAGCAGAAATGGCCTGGTCAGGGCCGATGAATCGGGCATTGCGCCGATATCGTCAGGCACATCGCAATCAGTTACGCCGGACGGAACGGGAATCCCTGCATATTATGCTGGCCTTGCTGCGTCGGGTGACAGCACGCTGCGCCTTTAATGCGGCACAAGACCTCGAAGCCTGTGCATTGCATGGTCTGCTTTACCACCCGGAGATAGATCTACACCCCCGAATACAGTCGCTGTTATCCCATGAAGAGGGCAGGAGCGCTGGCGGTTATGTCGAGCGGACCACCGGACTGACAGTAGAAACGTGGTCGGCACTGGCTCGTGAGTGCGGCCATCCCAATCCTGCCATTATTCCCTTAGAGAACTAGGAGATGTTGTGATGAATCGATCATTATGTTGGATGTGTGAGTCCACTGGACCGGCGTTGCTGCCGGTGCGTTATACCGTGGTGCCTGATGATGTTTCGGAAACCTTGCCTGTGTGGGCGGAAACGCCAGAACCGGAGTCGTCGGGCTATCATTATGCGCTGCGTGCCTTACGGCAGGGGTTTTTATATGTCTATTACGCGAGTGCCGGATTAGATGAACCGGAAAGTTGGGATGCCTGGAGCGTTAGCGAGGATGGTGCGCTGTGGCAACAGTTTTGTGCGCCTTTTGGTGTCTCTCCCAAGAAAACCTCAGATTGCCGTGCGCCGACCCATCAGAGCGCCAATATGGAATTTATCGTACTCCAGGATATGGCCTTGTATACGGAAACTTGGCTGGCTTTCACGCCCTCAGCGTGGAGCCAGGAGACCATCAAGTATTATCACAACAACCGCGAAGCGCGGGAAAGGCGGATGCAGTGCGTGAAACCGTGGCAGTGGCGCGGAGTGCCGGAAGGGATGGGGATTGCTCAGGCGACGATAGAGAACCTGAATGGGGTCATCGATTACTGTCTGGGCGACAATGATTCCGGCAAATATGTTCTGTCTTGTAACCGGAAAGTGTTGCGTATCAGCCGGACATTAGAAGAGGCGCCCTACTACGAAGTTTATCACGGTGCGTTGAGGCCAAAGAGCACCTTGTATCCGTGGAGTAGCAAGCGGGCGGGATGTGCGGACATTACGGTCAGAGCGATGCAAAAGCGGGGTTTGGCCGCAGATGGCACGCCGGTATCGCCGGTGTTAATCGCGTTGCATGATCCGATAGGGATAGCGCATGAATTAGCGGGCTGGGGTGATGATATCGCCGGGGTGCATAAAACCTTTCTGGATGAATTGTCGATTGAGTTTATGACTGACAGTTTGCTCCACGGTGCGGAGAATCAACTGCGTGAAATGAAAACAAGTCATTCGGAAGAGAAAGCAGAGCGAAATTTTGATCTAATCTCGGCGATGATTTCTGGACATGCTTCTGCTCAAGACCTTGTAAAGCTTAAAGAGGATGTTACTCGTAATACGATCAAATTGGACAATCAAGAGTTTGCCAATAACTGGAAAAAATATACCTCAGAGCTGAATTTGGCTAAACGACAGGCATTTAACCAATGTTATGCCGATTTTTGTGCCGATGTGGCGAAAGAACTGGAGCAACTGGCCCTGTTCAGGGTGAGCTGGTTAAAACAGGGTGGGTTTATTACCTGCTGTCAGGATTTTCATTCCACCCGATTGGAGGACAACCTCAATTATCGCGAAGCAGTGGATTATGCCATCGCTTCGCTGAATGTGACCGAAACCGGCTGTACCTATTTAGATGCCTTAATTGACGAATATTCTGCGCTGTCACCGGAAAACATTGTCTGGCGTTCATTATTGCTGAATAACCCGGAAGTGATGAAAGAGATGGACGGGTTTTTACAGAAGATGAAGCTGAATAAGGGGAATGAAAAACCGGCGGACATCTCAGTGTTTATGAAGACGGTAACGACACTGAGTGGAAAACTGGTTGAAGCCTACGATAAAGCGAATGAAGCACTGGAAAAGCCGCCCAAATCCGACAGTACCTTTGCCCGGGCTATGTTGCACAGTGACCGGCGGCTGGTCACGCTGGGGGATCGGTTCTTTAATTTTACCCGTTTAGGAAAAGTGCTGAATAGCACCAATGAAATGCTGAGTAAGGGGCTATTCTCGGTGATTTCTGGTGTGCCGTTTGATCAGGCGGTTGATTTATCGGTATCACAGCTTAAAGAGGGTAATGCATTTCGGCAACAGGTATTGGAGAGACTTAAGAGACCGGGTTCTAAGGAGCGGTTGAAAAAAAGTAATAAATATCAGTCTGATTTTAACAAATTTGCTGACAGCGCCGAAGGAGAGCCGGTATTAAAAAAATCCCGGATTAAGTTATTAGTCTTATTTTTTAACGGGCTGGAGTATGCCAATCAGCGAAAAGAGAGTAAAGGGGATGTTAAGGGCCAGGCCCAAGTGACTGCCGCGTTTTTAGGAGCATTGAGTACGGTAACGGAGATTGTGGAACCAATGGTGAAGCACGGAATAAAAAATATGGCAGCTACTGACACCATTAAATTTATAGGGTCGAGTGCAGGCACGCTCTCTTCTGCATTAAATCTGGGGGTAGATATCAGTGACCTTTATTCTGAATGGAATGGCAAACGGCGTTGGCAGTATTTTGGATTAATCGTCGGCAAAATTGGGGTTGATATTGGCGCAATGCTAAAAGCATCCGGCGGGTTGTTAGAAGTATTGCTGGAGAGAAAGCTGATAGATAAGGGGGTCTTAGAAACTACATTAAAAACGTTGGGATCTTTGGCTGTCGGCAGGGTTGTTGGTTTTCTGGCTAGCTGGCAAGTCATGCTTGGGGTGCTTATTCTGGAGTGGCTGGTGTCATTATATGTTGATAATGATCTACAAAAATGGTGCCGGAGTTGTGTTTTTGGGTTAGAGCCGGTGAAGGGATTGGAGGCCACACAATGGATTTACCCCGAATCACAGAAAGATAAGTTGTATGAAGGGCAGAGTAAAAACTTTGCTGACGCAATTAAGGTGCTCTCATGAATACATATGAGTTTTTGAAAGATCCTATTGACTTTGAAGAAATAAAAAGTCAAAGAAGCAGTCTTGATACATGGATTGAAGTAAACCTTGACTGGATAGTAAGCCATCCAGAAGACAGAGAAGAAGCAGAAAAGGAGATTGCAAAAACAAAAGAAAAAATCCCTGAGTTGGATGCAATATTAGCAAAAGAGCCACCATTACCAGAATTGCCCCCGCGTAAACCATTAATCAAAGTGAGTGGTGTATTGGAGGAATTCGAGACGCTCTGTGTCAAAGGCTATTTTACTGAACGAGAATATGCTCCTAAGGAATTTGCCCGCAAGGAGGAGAATGAACAGTTTGGCGCTCTATTGATTGCGATGATGGGGAATGCCTCTTGGTCTGCGGTGAATTCACAGACTAAAATAAGGTTGTCTAGCGATTATCATTTTGTGCAGGGGAAAATCAATGGTATCCCTTTTCATGGTTGGTTAGGGTTGACGACAGTAAAAAGAGGTGATTATGTCGAGTTAGTTGTGATGGAACAGGAAGAGCATTATGCTGTTTATGCGCTGACAAAGCCTGAACTGAGAACTATTTCTATTATTCCTTGGTGTAATAAAGGGATACGATCAAAAGCATGGGATGAAGTCTTTTATACTTGCTGCATATTCTTTCTTATTACCGTCCTTTGTTTGGGGGCCATTCTTTTTCCAGATGGCAGCAATTTTTGGGATGGAGCAGATATTTTTACCTTATGGCTTATGTTTTTTACCGCGGTATTTTCTCTCTATTCATTCGTTGTGAGCATCAAAAAGCCGTGGCAGTCAATTAAACTGGCTCAGGATATTTTCTCAGTATTAGGCTTTCCTAATCCGCAAGATATTAGTCTTGAGAAACTAACCAAGAAAAGGCTTAAGGAGATAGGAGCTAATCCATCACCTGGAAACAGTGAAGAAGTTTTGCCGGATAAATACTGTTTTATAAGCAATTATTACTATTACTGATTCAAGTAATTAAAAATAGGAATCAACTGTATGAAAAACAAAATAACGGTTTTGCAAATGCAATTAAGGGGAGCTTATGAGTACCTTTCGTCCTTACAAAGATGCTATTGATTTTGATGAAATAAAAAGACAGAGAAGCAGTCTTGATACATGGATTGAAGTTAATCTTGACTGGATAGTAAGCCACCCAGAAAGTAAAGAAGAGTCAGAAAAAGAGATTGAGAAAACAAAAGAAAAAATCCCAGAATTGGATGCGATATTAGCAAAAGAGCCTCCACCGCCAGAATTGCCACCTCGCAAGCCATTAATCAAAGTGAGTGGTGTATTGGAAGAATTCGAAACCCTATGTGTGGTTGGTTATTTTACCGATCGTGAATATGATCCAGCCGCCTTTGCCCGCCAGGTAGCAGAGCGCTTGCCTTATAGCTTGGAAAGGATTGGTTTGAAAATGGGAAACTCATTCCACCGGGCTACGGTTTCCGTTGTGTAGTTAAGTTAACTACCCTGAAACCAAGAATCCAACTTTGGATTTAAAAGATTCACATGACGGAGAAAAGCCGACAATGAACCAGCTTAATAAACAGGGAATAGCAAAATCATGAAAAGCATACTCGGAGCTGGATTGGATAATGACGAGTATTCAGAAAGCGATTATCAACATTCACCGGAGTACAGCAATAGCAAGGGTAAAAGGGTATTGAAAAAAGACACGCTTTATCTGTGAGTTAAAATATTCTCTGTGTAATGAATTTTTTTTGAACTAAAAGCACGATTTTGAATCTAACTAGTTTTATGGTTGTAAGGAGAAGCCAATAACTGAATAGAATGATCCTTGAAAAGGAGAAAAACAGTTAAATAAACAAAACAGTAACGTCGCTATATGAGGAAAGGATAATGATAACCATTATGAAATGGCGATGGGTTTTGCTTTCACGATTACAGAGGAAAATAAGCAATAGTTAAATGAATTGTAAAAAACTGTAAATAGGGTTCTGCCCTATATCTGATGGAATAATAAGTTCGAACATAAGATAACGTGGCATTTCGCCCGAATGAAAAGGTATTAAAGAGATGAAAGAAAAAAATGTAACGATGGAGAAAGAGCGGAGTTTATCGGATAACGAAGCAATGACGGGTATACCTTCTCTTCCTGAAAAACGCAGTTGGGTGGTGCGTAAATGGAAATGGATGATTGTCTGCTTTATTCCTGTTTTCATCGCAGGTATATTTATGATTGCCATGAACGCAATAAAATCTTCGGAGCCCTATAAAAAAGCTTTATCGCTGGCACAATCTAATCCTGCGGTGAAAAGTGTTTTAGGCCAACCCATTGAAGCAGGCTGGTTTATTTCTGGCAGTATTAGCGAGAGTGAAGCGGGATTTGAAATTGCTATTAAAGGAAATCGGTCTGGTGGTACGGTGTATGTTGATGCAGATAAACATGCAGGACATTGGCGATATAAAAATATTACTGTTCAACCTGATGTAGGAGGGGAATCTATCGATTTACTGGCAGGCGGTAATGCCATGAAATAAAGATTATTTTCTTTGTAAAGTGTTATTAAAACGCTCTTGAGCCGGTTTAATTTAATTGAAAAGTAATGAGAATCATTCTTAAAAGAGAAAATGAAACAACGTAGAGTTAATAGTATTTTATTCTGTACTATAAGGTATTGTTTTCTCTATGTGATTTTAGGTTATTGCAAATGTTTTCTATAAAGGTAAGAGTATGGGCCGGAATAAATCCGTAAATCCTATAATAGTAGGCTTAGTATTACTGGCATTGTCAGGTTGTAAAGATGAAAAGAAAACTCAAACGGAGCCGCAGGCTTCGGTAAAAGAAGTGGCAATGTCTGGTGGCAATTTTAATTTAACAAGCCTCCGCGATAACAAACACGAGCGGGTTAAACTGATGGAGAAAATCAATGCCAGTCAGGGGGACATATTAAAATATGCATCATCAAAAACGAAAGGAGAAATCATTGCGGTTCTGATTGATAATAATTTATGGGATGGCGTGGCAAATCCGGTAAAACATTATTCGGTAAAACACGATGAGCAGAAATGTGAAGAAGGGACAATCGTTGATGCACGTAAGCGTGCAGTATTGGCTGCGTTAAAATGGGTACAATCAAAGCATGACTACGAAAATGTTATGCAACATGCAGAGATGGCGCCGATGGTTGATGGCGAAGCCGATTGGCGAGCGAATGAAGCAAAAGTCATTGCCTTTTTAAGCCGGGGGGAAACGCCGAGAAGTTATGGGCGTAGTGATAACTTTATCCCTTTTGCCGCGAAAGTTACCATCCAGCCAAGCCATTATGCTGAAGACTTGCGAGACATTTATCGCTCACTGCCTTCTCTTCACGCAAATGCTAATGAACCACTGACGCCAGTAAATGTCGCATTATTAGGTAGTTGTACACAGGTGATGGTTGATCAGCATGGTTGGCAGCAGGTAAATGTAGGCGCTAGTTGAGCCGTTTGGTAAATAATCTGCAAAGTAAGATTAACACTTGGCTGGCAGTGGATAATTCCATGAAATAAAGATTATTTTCTTGGTGTCATATTATTGAAATTCTCTTGAGTCGATTTAATTTAATTGGAAGTTAATGAGAATTATTCTTAAAAGAGAAAATTAAGCAACGTAGAGTTAATAGTATTTTATTCTATGCCATAAGATATTGTTTTCTCTATGTGGTTTTAGGTTATTGTAAATGTTTTCTATAAAGGTAAAAGTATGGGCTGGAATAAACCCGTAATTGCAATCCAGCAGGAACCTGTCTCTCCTGTATTATGGCATTGGCTGGTTTCAGGCATGCTTATTATTTGCATCGGTATGACTTGCTATGTGTTATGGTCTGGACAGATCAGGTCGCAACAGTGGTGGATAATTTTTGGTGCGGTGGGTCTAATATGGCTGGCTGCATTTGGGCTTAGGCTATATCTCTTTGGTCATCGGTTGGGGATATATCATTTTTGGAACCAAGAGCGACAATATATTGATAGAGAGTGGCAAAATTGGGCCAATCGACATATGTCTGTGTTACACAATGGCGTATTTTTACCGGATAAAATAACAGCCGGGACTATCGTGCAGGAAGAGCCAAAAATTGCCGTTCAATATGGTGAAAAAAAAGTAATAGACTATTTTTCATGGTCAGAGAATAAATGGCGTGATTCAGTGCAGATATCGCGACTATCCGGGGACGTGGGGATTGATTCGCTGGCTGGAGGCGGCACAAATGCAGATGCTGGATGAAAGCCGTTACCGGCTGAGATTTACTACGCCGGAGGGGTTGCCGCTGACCTAGGTATTGCGGACCGAAGTCGGGAAAGGGCCGCTGGCATTATTGAAACTGCGGGGGTTTAGATTGCCGAAAACGATTTTTGTGGAGAAGACGGGAA
>NZ_JFGV01000102.1:0-9247 GCF_000612035.1 Photorhabdus aegyptia
GGTCAGCCTGTGGCAACAACACCCGCGAATGAAGCGAAATATGCTGCTATTAGCACACCGGTGGTGCGTCATGTGATACAAGCTGAAAAAGTAGGACCTGGACATATAGATAAACAATATTTTTATCCGAAAGAATTTCCGCCCAATATGACTTTATACCGGTTTAGTCGGAATGTAAAAATCAGTGGCTTACCTGAATGGGAATGGGTGAAAGCAACCCCTTACACCGATACTCCAGAGCAACGTCAGCAATTGCAACAGGCTTATATGGCTGCTTGGCGGGCCTATAATGCTAAGGACTTGAATACACTCCGTGATCAACAAAAGATTGCGCTCAAGGCATGGGCTTGGGCTACTAATGAAAGTGAAGAGAGTGTTTTTGCTGATCAATCTGTTTACCGTAGGATCAAAATAAAAAGTTTCAAAATGAAGCCAATTAACTGGGATGACTACCAAGTTAAGATAATGAATCAAGGTAAAATGGTTAGGTTAGTGAATAAGTCGGATTTAAAGAATTCTCCAATATCCTACTATTACGTTGATGAGGAAGATGGGGAAACGGTTCTGTCTACTGTCGCACCAATCTTTTCATTAATTAATGGCCGTTTTGTTCAGGTAATTTAATGGGTAGCAATATCGGGTTATTTGACCCGATATTTTTACTTGATGGGAAATGCAATAAAAGTCGGTGATACCGATACAGCATTTGGTGATTGTAAAACGATACTGGGATTGTGGGTTTGGTTAATATTAAAGTTGAATAATATTCCACTTATCACCGGATTACCCGGAATGTGAGGATAAAATGAGATTGAAACTGTTATTGCTGTTATTAGGCGTGATTACTATGTCAGGTTTAGGCGTGGTGGTAATGCAGGGTGCTAATGCAAATGAACCGAGGTTGTATATTCGCAGTTTATTCGATATCCAATATGCCTTTTGTGACATCAAAACCAATGGCGTAACGGGAATGGATAATCGAAACTCAGCCCGGCGAGGTCGGGGATTTGGTACTGCCAGTACGGCTTCCATGTTATTTATGACAAACGGTGAAAATGAAATCAGTCTAGAATTTGGCGCACTAGGTTGGTTTTCCCCGGATAAGATATCAGATGAAACCCGCAACCACTTTAACCCTGAGGCCAAATGCACGCTGGAACTGACGGCTATGCGTGGTAAAAAAAGTGAAGTATTGACGGCAATTGAAGTGGCAATTGATAAAAATGGTCAGCCTGTAGCAATAACACCTGCAAATGAAGCGAAATATGCTGCTATTAGTACACCAGTGGTACGTCATACGATTCAGGCAGAAAACGTAGAGGCTGGACATGAGGATAAAGACTATTTTTATATCCGAAAATTTCCACCTGATATGACTTTATATCGGTTTAGCCGAAATGTAAAAATCAGTGGCTTACCTGATTGGGAATGGGAGAAAGCAACCCCTTATACCGATACTCCAGAGCAACGTCGGCAATTACAACAAGCTTATGTAGCGGTCTGGCAGGCTTATAACGCTAAGGATTTGAATACACTCCGTGATCAACAAAAAGTTGCGCTTAAAGCCTGGGCTTGGGCTTCTGGTGAAACTGAAGAGAGTGTTTTTGCTGATCAGTCTGTTTACCATAATATCAAAATAAAAAGTTTCAAAATGAAGCCAATTAATTGGGATGACTACAGAGTGAAAATAATGAATCAGGGAAGAATGGTCAGGTTGGTGAATAAATCAGACCCAGAAAGTTCCCCAATATCTTACTATTACGTTGATGAGGAAGATGGAGAAACAGTTTTGGCTACCGTCGCACCAATCTTTTCATTAATTAATGGTCGTTTTGTTCAGGTAATTTAATGGGTAGCAATATCGGGTTATTTGACCCGATATTTTTCCTTGATGGGAAATGCAATAAAAGTCGGTAATATCGATACAGCATTTGGTGATTGTAAAACGACACTAGGATTGTGGATTTGATTAATATTAAAGTTGAATAATACTCCACTTATCACCGGGTTACACCGGAATGTGAGGATAAAATGAAATTAAAATGGTTATTGCTATTATTAGGCGTGATTACTATGTCTAGTTTAGGCGTGATGGTAATGCGAGGTGCTAATGCAAATGAGCCGAGGTTGTATATTCGTAGCTTATTCGATATTCAGTATGCTTTTTGTGACATCAAAACCAATGGCGTAACGGGAATGGATAACCGTAATTCGGCTCGGGAAGGTCGGGGATTTGGTACCGGCAGTACAGCATCTATGTTATTAATGGCAAATGGTGAAAATGAAATCAGTCTGGAGTTCGGGGCACTAGGCTGGTTTTCTCGGGATACTTTGTCAGATAAAGTCCGCAGCCATTTCAATCCTGAAGCGAAGTGTAAGTTAGAACTGACAGCCATGCTCGGTAAAAAGAGTGAGGTACTGACGGCTATTGAAGTAGAGGTGGATAAAAATGGTCAACCCATAGCAACGGTATCTGCGGATGAACCTAAATATGCCGCTATTAGTACACCAGTTGTACTTCGTGTGGTACAAGCAGACAGTATAGAAGCCGGATATAAAGACGAAAACTATTTTGATATTCGAACATTTCCACCCAATATGATCTTATACCGGTTTAGTCGTAATGTGAAAATCAGTGGCTTACCTGAATGGGAATGGACGAAGGCAACACCTTATACGGATACACCTGAACAGCGCCAGCAATTGCAACAGGCTTATATGGCTGTTTGGCAGGCTTATAATGCAAAAGATGTGAATACTATCCGTAATCAACAAAAAGTCGCTCTCAAAGCCTGGGCTAGGGCTACTAATGAAAGTGAAGGGAATATCTTTGCTGACAAAGATTTTCATAATGATTTCAAAGAAAAAAGTTTCAAAATGAAACCGATTAATTGGAATGACTACCGGGTTAAAATAATGAATCAGGGTAGAATGGTCAGACTGGTGAATAAATCAGACCCGGGGAGTTCCCCAATATCTTATTACGTTAATGATGAAGATGGTGATACGGTTCTAGTTACCATTGCGCCAATCTTTTCATTAATTAATGGCCGTTTTGTTCAGGTAATTTAATGGGTAGCAATATCGGGTTATTTGACCCGATATTTTTACTTGATGGGAACAGCAAAAGAAAGCTATTATCGGTTACGCAAGATAAAGACTAATTATGTTAATTCTGCCAGATATGGAGGAAGAAATATGGGTAATGCGGTAAAGATTGGTGATATTGGCACAGCGCATGATGATTGTGGAGCGACATCGGTTATTTCGGGATCGACCAGCGTAAAAGTTGACGGTATTCCTTTAGCTCGTCAGGGCGATAGTTTAGCGCCACATTCATCTCATTCACGCATAATTGCCGGTGGTTCCAGTACCGTTTTTGTTGATGGTAAACCTGCGGCGAGAACCGGTGACGCAGTGAGTTGTGGTGGAGTTGTGATTGGTGGTGGTAGCGTTAATATTGGTTAAGGAAAAAACATATTCTCAGTTAATATGCGCAGCGCCGTTTGTGATTGTAAAACCCCGGACCCTTATATTCACAAAATTAGTGTTAAAAGTCGGGAAATGGGTTTTTCATTATAACCAGATTGAACCGATAGGGGATATTTGAGTGGTTGATGAAGCGGGTGGTATACCGGCAGCAATTTCATTGGTGGGAAAACAGCAGGGTGAGATCTCACCCTGGCCGTATTGGTAACTTTTTACTAACTTTAATCAGTCGAGCACTAGTTGACTTATTCGGCAATCATATAAATCCGCTAATTTTTCAATCGTTGCTTTGCGTGGGCGCTCTGATTTCTCAAACTGAGAAACGGCAGCTTGTTTTATACCCAGTTTTTCCGCTACCTCAGCTTGTGATAGTCCACGATAAATGCGCCAAGCGGCTTGTAGTGAAACTTCATCGTCTACCATGATAGAAACGACTTCATGAGGAATAGTTTCATCGTCATTTGGTTCCGTTGTATAGGGAATAATTTGATAATTTTCATCATGATCCGCAGCTGCCAACAGTCTTTCGTACTCGTCCATTGGTAAAATAACGGCTTGTTTTTTGCCATGCTCGTCTGTAATAAATTGAATACTAGCCATATTCTTTTGCTCCGTATGTTTACGTAGTTACGTAGCCCTTAGAGGTATCTTGAAATCCATAGAGTATATATGTTTATTTCCTCTGCTTTCTTTTCTTTTTTTTGGTATTATTTTTTCTTTCTATTTTCGAATGTCTCTGGCGCATGGCGTCATCCTGTTCAGCTAGTTTAAACACGGCTTCTTTATTAATAAACCAAAAAGACAAACAGGCCGTTTGGGCAATAATCAAGCTCCAGAACAGGCGGATAATATCGTTTGTAAAGATTAAATAAATGATAACGACACAGAGTAAATTAATAAAAGCAGAGGTTAATAGACTGATAACCAATGTCTGAATAACTTGGCTAATTCCCGGTATTCGAGCAAAGGGAAGTAGGCATAACATTGCACCCACAGGGCCGAAAACCGCCGTGACGATTAAAATACCCGGATTACCACGGATGGCATCAACAAATCCGAATAAATCAAATGGAATGGTAAACATGGGTTTTATCCTTGCATAGGGTTCAGCATTGGGCTAGGTTTATATCTTAATATCCGGGCGAAAATGATATTGGGAAACTGCCGGAGCCCGGTATTGTAAAGAGCAACACTTTCATTAAAGAATTCACGTCTGTCTGCAATCTGATTTTCCAGCAAAGTGATCTGCGCTTGCAAATGTTGAAAAGATGGCTGACTAATTAGGGCCGGATAGTTTTTTGCAAGTATCAGAAATGACAACAACTGATGTGCTAATGTATTACCTATTTTCACCTTTTCATCGGTTATTTTTGCACTGGGGTAGTTTTTCCTGACTTCTGATAGTTGCAGAAAGAGCGATTTTTCATGGGCCATTGCTTGTTCTGTTATCGTGATAAGTTGTGGAATTAAATCAACCTGTTTTTTCAGTAAAATATCAATATTAGCAAACGCTTTATCCCGGTATCTTTTTAACATAATGATTTTATTAAAAACGCCTACGAGATAACGAACCGCAATAATCAGGATGACGGCCAGAATAATAAAAGCGAGAAGATATCCACCCATTGCTGTTATCTCTAAAATAACCATTTCAGTAATGGAGATTCACGATAAAAAACCGTTAAATGATGAGACTGATATTCATAAGGAACGGTCAGAATAAAGGCAATCAGGATTGCTGCACTAATGACGGTAATTGCAAGATTACGGCGCATTGGCGCAACTTCATTCCAGGTGCCCAAATATCCCTTAGAGGCAATCCCCAGTAATCTGTGAGGAGCAGCCTGAGTAATAACAACTTGACCGTCTTTTTCAATAGCGGTACCAATAATTAAATACTCTTCATTTGGAAATAACAAATACTCTTGGTAAGAAACGGAATTGGTTTCATAATTCTGATAGGAAGAAAAATTCACAAATGTCAACGTTTCTGGTGTTGCATCAATACGGACTGATCCTGAATCATCGGTTAAAGTGAATTGACGGATTTTTTCTTCCGAATGACGCAAAGAATAACGTTTATCGCCTTCTGAGTCTTTTATGACATCATATTCATAATAACGATAGCCATAGCATAGCTTGTTACTCAGAGGACTTTTGAAGTGAGTTCCCTCTGTTATTTTTCCTTCTACTTCTACCAAGCCCATAGCGATTGAACGGATTTTTGATGTGGGCAAAATCTTCTGAAATTTAAGGAATTTTTTTTCCGGTGTTGTTTTCAGACCGTTATAGATAAATAGTAATAAAATTAAGCCAAATAAGGCGCCGGGTGAAACAAAAAAGGCAATCAGAAAAATGGCAATAGCCGCCGAGCCTAAAATCACTTTCCAAATTTCCCTGCTGGCAAATTTACCGGACTGCCGTACTTGTCTATAATACTCTGCCGCGTTTTTCCCAAACGAAAAGATTAATACACAGGAAAAAACAAAAATAAAAGTAAAAAATAGTATAGTCATCATAAGGTTTACCATCTGATTTATTTAAACTTGATACCGTCATAGGCTTTTTCTGCCTGACTGATTTCTAACAAAGGCAGCCTCTGATAATGAAACATGCGGGCAAAAATCAGATCAGGGAATAGATAAATCGCCGTATTATACTCCGTTACTGCATCATTAAACATTTCGCGGCGATGAGCAATTTTATTTTCTAGATCCGTCACCGATGTCTGCAATTGTGAAAATTGGGAACCTGAAATCAATGTCGGATAGTTTTCAGCTACCGCCAGTACAGATCGGAATGCATTGCTCATTTCATTGGAGGCTTTGATTTTATCCGTGAGGGTATCGGCATTAAGATATCCCTGCCGTGCATCACTTAACCGAGTAAAAATATCACGTTCATGTTCCATAGACTTTTCCAGCACGGTTACAAGCTGCGGGATCTGTTCTGCACGCTGTTTTAAAATAACATCGATATTGGAAAATGTATTGCTTGTCTGCTCTTTCAGAGCAACCAGCCGGTTATAAATTGTGATCCCCCAGCCGATAAGTCCTACAGCAATGAGAGAGATAATAATAGTGGTTACTGTCATCTTTTTCTCCACGAAAATCCGGTTATATTTACTATACTGGTTATATTTACTATATAAGTCATGCCTTCCCTGCTGATTTGGGTAGCACCGTAGCGCCAGGGAAAGATTCCGCTTTGTTTAACCTGTCATAATCATTTAAAAATGAGAATACAGAAGTATTAAGCATACTATATCGAGGACAGATTTATACCCGTTATCTTTCAAGTTTTTCTGCAACTTCTGATTGTGACAAGTCGCGATAAACACGCCAAGCAGCAATGATATTAATTTGTTGCTCAACCATGATCCCAACTACTTTATGTGGGATAGTTTCTTCATCATTTTCACCTACTCCATATGATACTGATACATAATCTTCATCTCGATCAGACAGGGCTGGTAGACGTTCATACTCTGTGATAGGCAGGATGACTGATTGCCGCACACCGTTTTCGTCAGTAATAAAGTTGATTCTGGGCATGGAATTTACTCCGGTTAAATTTGAGCAATATAATATTAAGGATATTAAAGTTATCTTTGCTATTTTTTGCTAATCTAGTTTTTGCTGTCGTTTAACTTTGTTATATCCAATTGAACTATTGAGAAGATTTCCAGTTCCGATACTTTTTGTGAATCGCTTTTCGGTACTGGAATAGTTGAAATCGAGAATGATTGATTTTGCACTGGCAAGATCAAGGATAGTTTAAGAGCCGTGAAGGGGGAAATGTCACCCCTATCATGTAAAGTGTTAAGATTTGGGCCATTGTCTGGCGGTATGCAGTATACGGAGAATACGTACGATTCTACCTGCAACGTCATAAATTAGTGTGTAATTTTTGTGGACCACTAACTCACGAGTGCCGTTAACCCGGCCTGACCGACCAGAATTGGGGTGATTAGTTAGAGAACTGGCTTTCTCTGAAAAAAGTTCATCAAGAGCTAATGCTGCTAACGGGTTATTTGCCTCAATGTAGTTATATATTTCCTCACGATCTTGAATGGCTTCTGGCGTCCAGAATAATTGCATTATTTGGCCTCAAAACGGCGGAGCGTGGCTTTGCGACGGGCTAAAAATTTAGACTCAACTTGGTCGGCTGGCACTAGATTGCCGGCATTGGCAGAAGCTTGGCCTATTTCTATTTGCCTGCGGAGCCAGGCATCATGGATGCTCTCTTCTTGTTGCTGACGCACGAAATCGCGCATGAAGTCACGTAGTAGCTGTGCGCCTTTGCGATCGAGTGATTTCGCAGCCGAGGTAAAATCATTTTTCAGGGTATCATCAACCCTAAAGGTAAAAGTAGTTTCGCTCATAGCTAATGATTCCATCGTAATGTGTTACAAAGTAAGTACAGTGTAGTACTTAAATGGGTAGAATACTACCAGAAGGACGGTAAAATGATATACCCGTTATCTTTCAAGTTGCCTCTTTGTTGGCTGCACTCACTCGCCCCGGTCACAATAGTTATCTATGCTCCCGGGGATTCGCTTCCTTGCCGTCGCGATGTATCTAGAAATCCATAGGGTATAATATCTATGAGCCGGGACATATGCAGGATAAAGAGTTGCTATTGCAGAAGTTCGGCGAGTTGCTTCATAATTAACCATGTTTGCCAAGTTTGGTCCTGGTTCCCGTGTTATTTGATTTCCCTTTTGATCTTGCTTTTAAAAATCGTTACGGTATAACGCCTAAAGCGGGCAGCGTTTCTGGTTACCATTGCATGCAAACGGTTGAAAACAATAACTAATATTAGAAAATAATCTTAAGTATTGTGTATGTACCATAATGAACATCAAGTAATGAAAGCCATTTACGATAACTTTTATGGTCAGATTAATGATAATGGTGTTATACCTATTGACCTACGTGCGCCTTCCTTGGTTGGTACAGTTCAAGATGATCCCTTTGATTGCTTGATTGAACAAAAACTCCAACAAGCATTTCCTGAATTGGAAGTTGTTCGTTCAGGTAAGCTGACTACTCCTGATATTATTATTCGTGATAAGCGAACGGGTATCATTGTTGGGCTTGAAGTTAAAAAGTTAATTCAGAAGCCGAATGGCACTGATTCACGTGGTCTTACTATGGATTACAATAGTTGCTTGCCGTGCGGAACTGCTTTGATAAAGATGGGCAATGCAATGGCCGATATTCCTTGTTATTACATGTACGCATTATTGAGCAATGACAGTAGCAGTATTGTAACTTTTATTTTGATGCACGGTGATTTCATCAACTATGACTTTAATCTTTATAAGAAAGCCAAAGTTGCGAACCAAACCGAGTATAACCACGGTCCGTACGGTGAAGGTTCTGTTCGTCATCGGGCAATGTATACGTACCCTAATCCACTGAACTACAAATTAAAGTGTTTTTATACAAGAAAAGTTTTTGTAGCGAAAAAATTTGATTGTGAAAATCTTCAGATATCGCACTTGGCTACAGAAGAAGTATCAAGGTACGATATTTACGAAAACAATTTTTTGTACAATATCATTGATAATGGAAAGCCTGATCAATCTGTTGAGCCTGTTCTGATTGAAGATATTTTTGCTGACTGCAAAGCACGTGTAGCAAAAATACGTACGTCTGTTTCTATGCCAGTGTTAATAAAATAATATGAAGTATATAATTGAAAATGATTTTCCTTTCGAGCAGATTGATCCAATTGCGGAAATCGAAAGTTA
>NZ_JFGV01000101.1:0-9612 GCF_000612035.1 Photorhabdus aegyptia
AAACCAAGGTTTTTAAAAACTCGCTAATCCGTGATAGTTTCTATAATAATAGTCTCATATTGGTATTAGGTAGGGTTACATATGGCAAAGATTGGCTATGTTAGGGTGTCAACAAATGACCAAAACAGTGATTTACAACGAAACGCATTGATAAGTATAAATTGTGAGCAAATTTTTGAGGATAAAATTAGCGGAAAAACATCCAACAGACCAGGTTTAAAGCGAGCTTTAAAACAACTTAAAAAAGGTGACACTCTAGTTGTTTGGAAACTGGATAGATTGGGGCGTAGCGTAAAAAATATGGTAACTTTAATTTCTGATTTAAGTGAACGTGGTATTCATTTTCAAAGCTTGACTGATAGCATTGATACCAGCACTTCTATGGGGAGATTTTTCTTTCATGTTATGAGTGCACTGGCTGAAATGGAACGGGAATTAATCGTTGAAAGAACAAATGCAGGATTAATAGCAGCTCGTGCCCAAGGGAGAATTGGTGGCAGGCCAGTGTCACTTTCATTCGTTGAACAACAACAAGCAGCAAGATTGTTAGCAAAAGGCCACACACGGAAACAGTTATCATTAATTTACAACACATCGTTATCTACAATATATAAATATTTTCCAGTAAATAAAGAAAATTGTCGATCAAATTAATATTTGCAGTGCGGCTAGTTAAACGTTTAATTTTGTATTCGTAATATCCAAGTAATTGGTTCTTAATTTATGCAAAATATATCAAGTTTATTTATCTATGCAAAAAACTTCCGCCGCACTATACATACTATAAAGGAACAACGGAATAAGTTAACAATTAGCTATTACTGGCAAGAGAACTTATTGTGTATGAAATCCACTATATCTGGAAGTTTTTGGGTAACGAATTACCATCAATGTAGGATTTACACATCTAAGTAAATTAATTTACTTACAATTGAAAAGTGTGTCAGTACCTGGAAATCACTAGGTAAACGCGACCAATAAAATTAATTTCATTAATTGCACAGTCAAAAATTACGTCGTTATCACAAACCCGGATTTTACTAACTGGGATTTTTGTGATCTTTTTAATACTATGCATCCCTTCAATATCAATTAACCATAAACCATCCTGAACATCAGGTTCTTCTGTATCCAACAAATACCAGGTGTTATTATTATCTACAATGAGAGGTTTTCTTATTTCTCTGGCAATAAGTTGAGTATCTAAAGTCACAGGGTTATCAGCGTTCAACTTTCCACCAACCAATTTAACGCGCTGTATTGTCGGAGTAATAATGTTTTTTAAAGATTCCCTTTTTTTTTCTCCGTCAGGGAACATTTCTCCTTGTCCTGTGCTTAGCCATAACAATGAAGCATTGGTTTCAAGGTTGCACTGGATAACCCAGTCTGCTGGAAAGCTGTCCCTTAAATAACGGTTCGCCATTGTACTTTTAGACACGCCTAAATGGTCGCTCAATGCTTGACGTGATTTAAACCCATATGCACTAACAAGGCGTTCGATAGCTTGTTTTCCTCCACTATCTGCACCCATTTTTATCTCAGTTATGTTTTTTTTCATTGAAAGTACAGTTTAGTGAGTTTGCCGTCTCCACAAAGCCCTCTGATTAAGAGCTATAGTGATCCCAAATAAATTCATTAGATCCGATAAGGGATATTGCATCATAGGCATATAAATTTCAATCTATATACTTTGTGAAACTATATCATCTAAATAAAAAGAAAAAATCTTCTAAGCAATAAAATAAGAAAAATTTATTAATTACAACGAATTGTGATCGAAAAGAAACCTTTTTAATCATTAATTATTTCAGTAAAAACAATAATTAATATATTAACACTATCAAATATAGTTCCCAAAAAAGATAAAAAACCACTTTAAATTTTTCTAATCAAAGTGTACTGTTCTTATATACAGTTATGTTATGCGGAGGTAAGTTTGTCAGTGGACTTTCTTATGGAATCAGTAATAGCGCAACGTATTAATTTTATAGCTAGAATGGCAACAAGCTGTGAATGTAATCATGCTGAGGATAAAGAACTTGCTTTGGTTTGGATTGCTGAGTTGTCGACACCACTTGCAAAACAACTTATTAACTACCACGAAACGCTTGAAGAATAAATACGGTAGATAAATGTGGAAATTCTGTATGATAAATAATCTAAAGTTTCTAAGTTGATTATGATTGCATTGGAAAATGAGCTGAAAAATAGATTTTCCCTATGAATTCAGCAAATTTTGGAAAATATGATTAATTATTAAATTAGCCACTGAAAAGTGGCTTCTTGCTTCTCATTTGTACTGTTTCCTTAACAATATTGTTTCACTGGTTCTCTCCCACTATTCAGCGCACCATAACACTTTAACTTAACAATATTGACTAAATTAGAGAGGGTATACCTAATGAAAATAATTGCACAGCAGAATGATACTGTTGATGCTTTATGCTGGCGTCATTATGGTCGGACTCAAAGCATGACAGAACAGGTACTGTTAGTTAACCCAGGTTTGGCTGAATACGGTGTAATCCTGCCACATGGCACAGAAGTTGAGATGCCGGAAATTATGACAGCTACAACGAAACCTATTTTGCAACTATGGGATTAAATATATCCATACTAAGTTTATGTTTTTTAAACAGAATTATCACTATATATCAGGAAATTAAACTTATCTATTCTTCTGGCTAGATAAATAAACAGTTGAACTCGAACGTTATACTTAATATATAGTCAAGCCACGCAAATTTGAATTTTTTGAACTATTAGAGTCAAAATAGCACAGATTACATAAAGGCCCTTCTCGATTATGGGAAGGGCTTTTTAATTTATGTTGTTACATTTTCTCTTTTCAAAAAACTTGTTTTGTCTTTCTTACAATTCCTCTTTGATGTTGGCAACTGCCATTGCTGGCATTCTTTCATACATAAATCCACAACCACCAAATGGCATTTTTCCAAACATGGATACACAACTAACAGAACTTTTGCGCTTATTGCGTAACCTGATCAGAACTGGTGTTGTTACCGAGGTAGATACCACCCGGGGAGTGTGCCGGATTGCAACAGGCAATCTCGAAACTGACTGGCGGCCTTGGTTGACAATGCGGGCAGGCAAATCCCGTACTTGGTGGGCTCCCAGCCGTGGTGAACAAGTTTTGCTGTTATCTGTTGGCGGTGAATTGACCACCTCCTTTGTATTGCCAGCTGTTTATTCTAATCAATTTCCGGAGCCATTGGCTGTTTCTGGAAAAACTGTTGATACTGCTTTTGCTGATCAATTTCCATCAGCGTTGCCTGCTTCTGCGGAAGCTGTCCATATTGTCTTTCCTGATGGAGCAATAATGGAGTATGAGCCAGCATTTAGTGCCTTAAAGGTAACAGGTATTAAGACTGCTGTAGTGCAGGCTTCAGATTCCATAACACTTGAAGCAACAAATATCTCACTCAAAGCACTTAATTCAATCAAACTTGAGGCAATCAACTCTATCGAACTGACTTCAGTCAACAAAATCGATATGAAAACACTACAAGTCGGGATAAATGCATTGGAGGTAAAAGCTGGGGCAGCCAAAGGCATCACACTGCAAACACCAGAATTTGCTGTAAAAGGAAAAACTAAGCTGGAAGGTGATGTTGAAAACACAGGTGGAAAACTCAGTTCTAACGGCGTAACCCTACATTCGCACCAGCACACCGGCGTCATGGCAGGCGGTGCGACAACAGGAGGTCCAGTATAATGATGTACCTTGGAATGAATCGACAAACTGGTCGTAGCCTGACGGATCTGGATCATGTACGCCAGTCTGTCAGCGACATCTTACTAACCCCTGTTGGTAGTCGTTTGGAACGGCGCACTTATGGCTCTCTGTTACCCGAATTAATTGACTGGCCACAGAACGCGGCTCTACGCCTGCAAATTATGGCAGCCACCTATACCGCTATTAGCCGCTGGGAACCGCGAATTAATCTGACAGCTATCACCATAAATACCCAACAAGACGGCAAAATGACAGTAGATATATCTGGTCATTATCAGCTGTCCCCTGGGGGGTTTTCTCTATCTATCCCTGTGAGGTAAAACAATGCCGACCATTGATCTAAGCCAGTTGCCGCCACCTGATGTAGTTGAGCCACTGGATTATGAAAGCCTGTTGGCTGAACGTAAAGCCAAATTAATATCCCTTTATCCTGAAGAACAACGGGATGCTATTACTCGAACATTGGAATTGGAATCCGAACCTCTGGTTAAGTTACTTGAGGAAAACGCGTACCGGGAATTGATATTGCGCCAGCGGGTTAATGAAGCTGCTCGTGCAGTAATGTTGGCCTATGCAACCAATAGAGATTTAGACCAGCTAGGAGCGAACTATAACGTTACCCGGGCAGTTATGGAGCCTGATAGTACCTTCCGTGATCGCATCCAAAGAGCCTTCGAAGGGCTAAGTGTTGCAGGGCCGATTGGTGCGTATGAATATCATGCTCTTAAGGTTAATGAAAGTATTCATGCTAATAGAAATGAATACAAAGGTGAATATCAAACTGTTTCAGATGTTTCCGTCATCAGCCCATCACCAGCCAATGTGACTGTGACTATTTTGTCGCGGAAATGGAAATGGGAAAAAGACAAACAAGACGAAGAAGATAAAGAGCACAAAGGTGTAGCTTCACAAGAGTTACTGGATAAAGTGATTGCGGCACTTAATGACGAAAACGTCAGACCAGTTGCTGATCGGGTAAAAGTGCAGTCAGCCAACATAGTGGAATATCAAATTGATGCTGTACTTTATCTCTATCCAACACCTGAATCTGAACCTATCCGTAAATTGGCTCAACAAAATATGGATAAGTACGTGCTAGATCAACATAAATTGGGGAGAGATATTCGGTTATCTGCCATTTATGCTGCCCTGCATGTCGCAGGAGTACAGCAGGTAGAACTGAGAGCTCCAACTAAAGACATAACTCTGTGTAAAGATCAAGCTCCTTATTGTACTGGCGCAAAACTGGAAATAGGGAAAACACAAACTGCTGATTGTTCCAAACCAAATCCAAGTTTGATAGTGGGAGGTTCTGATGAATGACCGCCTGTTACCAACAGGTTCTACGGTTTTGGAGCTGGCTGCTGCTAAGGCGTGTTCGCAATTGCAGAATATTCCAGTACCACTTCGCCAACTCTGGAATCCTGATACTTGCCCTGAGGAGTTATTACCCTATCTGGCGTGGGCGTGGTCGGTTGATCGCTGGGACGAAAAGTGGTCGGTAAGCACTAAGCGTGACGTGATAAAAAACTCGCTGTTTCTGCACAAACATAAGGGAACCATTGGTGCCGTCCGTCGTGTAGTAGAACCGCTTGGCTATCTCATTCAAATAAAGGAATGGTGGCTGAACAACGAAACACCAGGCACATTCCGGTTAGCGATAGGGGTACAGGAAAACGGGATCACCGAAGAAACTTTTTTAGAGCTGGAACGGCTAATTTCTGATGCCAAGCCTGTAAGTCGTCATTTGATAGGCTTGTCAATCAATCTGGATGTTAAAGGCGAATTTTATTGCGCTGCGACGAGTTATAGTGGAGATGACCTCACTGTTTACCAATATCTCCCTGACGTCATCACAACTAGCGACAATGCTCCTTTAGGGGCTGCAATTCATTTGATCGAGACAGATACATTGAGGGTTTCACCATGAAATACTTTGCAATTTTAACCAACCTGGGAGCAGCGAAACTGGCGAACGCCGCTGCTTTGGGGACAAAAGTCGATATTACTCACATGGCTGTTGGTGACGGTGGCGGTAAATTACCAGATCCTGACGTCAATCAGACAAAATTAGTTAATGAAAAGCGTCGTGCTGCAATTAATACATTAGGCGTTGACCCGGTAAACACCAACCAAATTATTGCCGAACAAATTATCCCTGAAAGTGAGGGTGGTTGGTGGATGCGTGAAATTGGTCTGTTTGACAGTGAAGGTAACTTGATTGCAGTAGCAAACTGCCCGGAAACCTATAAACCACAATTACAGGAAGGTTCGGGCAGAACACAAACTATCAGAATGATCTTGATTGTTAGCAATACGGATTCGGTAACGCTGAAAATCGATCCCTCTGTCGTTCTGGCAACTCGTGATTATGTAGATAGCTCTATTCAGAAACATGAAAAAAGCCGCAATCATCCAGATGCCACGCTGACAGAGAAAGGTTTTACAAAACTTAATAGTGCCATTAACAGTAGTGATGAAACTACAGCAGCAACCCCCAAAGCAGTAAAAGCAGCTTATGATAATGCTAATAGTAAATTGGCAAAAAACCAAAATGGCGCAGATATCCCAGATAAAAATGCTTTTGTGAAAAACCTTGGTTTATTGGAAAAGCTAATTCCGGTAGGTGTACCACTTCCTTGGCCGACGGCCACACTACCGGATGGGTGGTTGCAATGCAATGGTGCGGCCTTTGATAAAGCGAAATTTCCGGAATTAGCTAAGGCTTACCCTGGTGGTAATTTGCCCGATTTGCGAGGTGAATTTATTCGCGGTTGGGATGACAAGCGTGGCGTTGATCCGGATCGTACATTATTGGTATGGCAAGAAGGGTCTTATTTACTACAGGAAGTTGGTCAAGTTGATAATGTTGTTAACTTCTCACTCAACGAGCGTACGAAATTACAATGGGATACTCCCCAAAATAAAGATATTCCACTGAGAGCGAGATCTGTCGGTACAGCAACAACTTGGAATACCAATGCCGCTTATATAGGGGTGTCAAGGCCACGTAACGTAGCGTTTAACTACATTGTAAGGGCAGCATAATGCTCATGTCTGTACTTGAAGGGATCCCAGTAGGAATACCACTTCCTTGGCCGACTGATATACCACCAAACGGGTGGGTGAAATGTAATGGGGCAATCTTTGATAAGTCTTTATATCCAAAATTAGCGGAAGCTTATCCCAGTGGTAGATTACCTGATTTACGGGGTGAATTTATCCGGGGCTGGGATGATGGGCGTGGGGTGGATATTGGTCGATATCTACTTTCCATTCAACCGGCAGATATTGCTCCACATAATCACAGGCTTAGCCGAATGTGGTCCAACTCAAATGCTGGACCTGATGGTTTGGGTACACCGAGCTATATTCTCAATAGTGTCTACCAAAACGTTAACTGCGGCATTGATCCTCGCGGACTAGGCATCGCTATTGGAATGGGAGCTGGTGGTTTCGGTTATATGGATAATGCGATTGCTGCTTCAACAGGAATAGAAACACGTCCACGAAACGTGGCATTTAATTATATTGTGAGGATTGCCTGATGAATAAGGCTGTACTGGATAAAAATAATATTGCCATCAGTACCGGAAGTATCGTTGTGTTTAATTACGATGCGATTACGCTGGAATATTTACACAGTTCTGATGAGTATCTTCCTATTGGTGTCGGTCTTCCTGCTAATTCTTGCACAGACGCGCCACCTGATACCCAAGAAGGGTATGTCGCCTGCCGTTCATCTGATTTAACCGGCTGGCAAATGGTACCGGATTATCGAGGAAAAATAGCTTACGACACCCAAACTGGGGAACAGAAGGAAATCATTAAACCGGGCGAATTACCAGAAACACTGACGTGCAAACAACCAAACACTGATTTTGATAAGTGGGATGGTGAAAAATGGGTAACGGACATTGAAGCTCAAAAAAACAGTCAGATTGAACAGGCAGAACAACACCGTGTCATTCTTCGCCAACAGGCTGATGAAGCCATGACTTTATTACAATATGCTATTGAGACTGAGATGGCCTCGGACACAGAGAAAGCATTATTGCTTGCCTGGAAGAAGTATGTAGTATTACTGAGCCGTGTAGATACTTCAATGGCTTCAGATATTGAGTGGCCACAAATACCGGAATAATACAATTATCAAGACCGGGTGTTATTCTGTCCCCGGTCTTTTTTCAGTTATGATAGGTTATGTTGACCAATCGATTTCCGATGCCTTTGAAATATCAACCCAGTTAAGTATGACTTGGTATTTTCTTCATTCCAGTAAGGTCTGACGCATTAGGTAAGCACTTATTGATTGCTCTAAAAACCAGAATAAAAAAAGGCCCGAGGTTTGTGAACTGCGGGCCTATATTTATTTATGCGGGTTGTGCAGGCCACTCAATATCTGGTGCTATGGTGGGATCAATGCGGTTTGCTTGCATTCGGTATTTTTTCCAAGCTTTGAGCCGTTCTATCTCTTCCAGAGTTGCTTCATCTAGATCAACGGCATCTTGTAAGGGAGCAATATTATTGCTGGCAAGGGCTAGCAATTCTTCTTTACGTCTCTCCGCTTGAACAACTAACTCGCCCTTTGTGTACTCACGCGAAACAATAGCACCGTTTATATATTGCCATTTGCCAGAAATATCGCAAGAATCAGGCAGATGATTTACCTCAGCTACACTCATTCCATCTGGGTTAAAAGCTGATACATCTGCTGATATAGAACGGATTACATTATTAAAATCATACATTACTTTGATTGTGTCAGGGCTAAAGCTTTTCTGGCATTCATACCAGTCCTGACCGTCTTCTGATTGCAAATAAATGACATTAAAATCTTCAATGATTTTTCTGGCTTGTTCTGAGTCAGGTGTATATTGGGAAAAATTTTTAATGTTTTGCATATATTCATCACCTTACTAAATATTGGATATATTCATCCATATGCCGTTAACTTTCTTCTGTATTGGCCTGCGGTTTACGGTGTCAACTAACTCATCTCTATTTCCATTGATTACAGCAGTAATGGCATACCCACTTGCGTCTGTATCTCCAGAACTTTCCCGTAATTGCGCATTCTCTTTGGCACCAAAGCGAATGTCTTGAATATAACGCGTGTCTGATTCTGATTTTGTATAAGCGCCAATAATTGCAGCGGTTGGTCTATGTCCTTCATGATAGACTTGATACCCTCTAATCCGAAGATTATCAGATTTAAGGCTCATCCATTCATTGGTTGGCCCTCCAGAAAGGGCATGCTGCCATTTGAAATATTCGTTACCATTATCCCCCGTTCTAAACCACATATAGGAGTCTGCATCACCATCTCCGGTGTTTTTAAAACCGATAGAAGCAAAGTCGGTGTTTCTGTTCCAACTCAGCATAGAGTCAGTAGTAATAGTTATGTCACCGGTTACATTGCCACCGCTGCGTTGCAACGCATCAGAAGCTTTAGTAACAGTTTCCATTAAACCGAGCTCACTCGCAGTGGGTTTATTCAGGGTATTATATTCTCGTGCCCAAGATGACCATACTGCACCAGGACTAGGAGTACTCCAAGAATAAAAAGAACGCGTATATATTCGACTACTGTTATAAACAAAATAACGCTGAGTAATCCCAGCAGTCTGTAAAACGACAAGCGAACCTGCAAGTGGTTCAGGATAGTTATTACCGGATCCCGCTTGTACGTTCAAACTCTGATAATAAAGACCTGGCGTTTGATAATCATTTAAATCGGCTTTGTCGGGGATAGATATGGCCTGCCCATGAAAAATATCCTGAGACGTAATATTGATATCTTCAGTCAGAACTTTGCCATTCACTTTTCGGCTATTCGGTACTGCTCCCTGAGC
>NZ_JFGV01000100.1:0-13206 GCF_000612035.1 Photorhabdus aegyptia
GCGATTACCGTCAACCCCACCGATGTCATCAATACAAAAAACCTGTGTAAGATCACACTATTTTTAAATCAGAAATACGGTGCGGAATGACAGATGATTTACTTATTTTATGTTTTTTATAGTTTTCAATAGAAAATACCGATAATTAAAGTCTTTCTTTATTTAACCACACAATAGAATATTGAAATTATAAGAGTGATATGCTTTGCATTGTGATTATTCTGTTTGCTCGCGTTGATAACGAGCTAACAGCAAACGCAAACTTTCTTGACAAAAAGATATTAACTGAGAAAAATTACCACGAAAGAAATACCAAACCAGACTCACATATATATCCAAGATGTCATCTGGCGTGTTCAATCCTTCTGTTATTGCAATACAAATAGGTCATCTTCCATCACAAATGGTTTGTAACATCTATGAGACATGAATGAAAATAGTGATGTTCAAATTCGTTACTAAAATAAAAAATTAGCCCAAATACCCACTCATGCCCCACACAGGAAATACAAAAGGTTGATAACGATAGACATCAATAAATTAACATACCTACACCTGCATATTCATAATCTCCTGATAAGAAGCCACCAGCTTATTTCTTACCTGGACGCCCATTTGCAAAGCGATACTGGATTTCTGCATCTCCACCATCACATCATTCAATTCAACACCGGGTACACCCAGGGTAAAATCCTGAGTTTGCTTTGTGGCATTCAAACGTGTTTGATTGATTTTACCCACCGCCGCCATCAGTTGACTGGCAAATCCGCTCTGCAACGGTATTGGTTTTGCGATACTGGCTGCCTGTAATGCCTGAGCTTGCATTTGTTGCAGCACGCCTTCAATTGCCTGAATTGACATAAAAACCTCGTGTTAAACCACCCTATACCCTACGCAATTCAATGCCATATTAACCCAAGGTAATATACGGCATATTTTTAGACTGCCACCCTAACATAGCCCTCTCGATCTAAAGCGGGTAATTAAAGTAAAAAGTCAGGGCTTATTGTGCCATTAAAAGATGAGTGAACAGCGAATAATGACAAAACTGAAAATAGGAAGAATTTTTTCGCTTGCGTATGGGGAGTCTGTTTTGTTACGCCACGCTTTTAGTATTCATGTTGAACAGCAAGGCAAGGATCGTCTATGAGTGCCGCAACAACCGACGTTGAAAATCAAACTAAAGGTTTCAGTGCTATCATTAACCAGATAAAAGCTGATCCTAAAGTGCCATTATTAGTTGCCGGCAGCGCAGCCGTTGCGATTGTCATTGCCCTTTTCCTGTGGTTACGCAGCCCCGATTATCGGGTGCTTTACAGTAATCTGAGCGATAAAGATGGTGGCGATATTGTCACCCAATTAACCCAATTAAATATCCCTTACCGTTTTGCCGAGAATGGCGCTGCGATCATGATCCCTGCCGAACAGGTGCATGAGACACGGCTAAGATTGGCACAACAAGGGTTGCCTAAGGGTGGAGCTGCTGGATTCGAACTACTCGATAAAGAAAAGTTTGGCATCAGCCAATTTAGTGAGCAAGTTAACTACCAAAGGGCATTGGAAGGTGAACTGTCACGCACCATTGAATCGTTGGGGCCGGTGCAAAATGCCCGTGTTCACCTGGCACTCCCCAAACCCTCGCTGTTTGTCCGTGAACAGAAATCGCCCTCAGCTTCCGTTACTGTCGGATTACTGCAAGGCCGTACTCTGGATGAAGGCCAGATAAACGCCATCGTCCATATGGTTTCCAGCAGTGTCGCTGGCTTACCACCGGGCAATGTCACCATCGTTGATCAGACCGGACGTCTATTGACCCAAGCCGATGCAACCGGGCGCGATCTCAATACCAGTCAACTGAAATACATTCAGGAAGTGGAAAATCGTTTCCAGCATCGTATCGAAGCGATTCTAACCCCGGTTGTCGGTCGTGGTAACGTTCACGCACAAGTGACGGCACAGGTGGATTTTTCACGCCGTGAAGAGACGGCGGAAGAATATAAGCCTAATCAACCCCCTAATCAGGCTGCGGTTCGCTCAAAACAGTTGAGTGAAAGCGAGCAGAGCGGCGGCCCTCAGGTTGGCGGTATTCCCGGTGCGCTTTCCAATCAACCTAGCCCGCCGCCGAGTGCGCCGATTGATAAACCGAATGCCAAAGAGAACAATAAAAGCGACAAGAGCGATAAGAAAACATCATCCGCCGGTAACAGTAATGAGCGCATGGTGAACAATAATCGCAATAACCGCCGTGACGAAACCACAAACTATGAAGTGGACCGGACTATTCGTCATGTGCAACAGCAAGCCGGCGGTGTTGAACGCTTATCCGTCGCCGTTGTCGTCAATTATGTCACGGTAGAAGGCAAAAATGGCCCGGAAACTCAGGCGCTAACCCCTGAGCAATTGGCAAAAATAGAAGCGCTGACCAGAGAAGCGATGGGCTTTTCTAAAGAGCGTGGCGACAGTTTGAATGTGGTTAACACGCCATTTACTGAAAGCAAAGAAAATATCGAGGTTATTCCTGTCTGGCAGAACCCGGTTCTGTTGGAAAAAGCCTTCGATTTTGGCCGCTACCTGCTATTGATTCTGGTGGCATGGCTGCTGTGGCGCAAAATGGTGGTTCCTCAACTTGCCAAAAAACGCGCCGCAGAAAAAGCCGCCCTCGAAGCACAAAAAGTTCAGAAGAGACAAGTGACTGAATCTAGTGCGGAAATGGATGAAAAAACGCGCCAGAAACTGACACGTCAACGAGTCAGTGCTGAAATTCAAAGCCAACGCATTCGCGAGCTGGCAGAAAAAGATCCTCGCGTAGTGGCGCTGGTGATCCGTCAATGGATGAGTAACGAACAATGAGCCTGAACGGAACAGAAAAAAGCGCCGTCATGTTAATGACCCTGGGAGAAGATCAGGCGGCCGAGGTGTTTAAACACCTGAACTCCAGGGAAGTCCAGCAACTCAGTATCACAATGGCAGGCATGCGCCAAATCTCTAACCAGCAACTGGTGGATGTACTGGCAGAGTTTGAAGAAGATGCCGGCCAGTATGCGGCCCTGAGTATCAACGCCAGTGACTATTTGCGTTCAGTGTTAATTAAAGCGCTAGGTGAAGAACGCGCTTCCAGTCTGCTTGAGGATATTCTCGAATCCCGTGAAACCACCACTGGTATTGAGACTCTCAACTTTATGGAGCCTCAAATGGCAGCCGATATGATCCGTGAAGAGCATCCACAGATTATCGCCACCATTCTGGTTCATTTAAATCGCGGACAGGCAGCCGATATCCTGGCGCTGTTTGATGACAAATTACGCAACGACATCATGCTACGTATTGCCACTTTCGGTGGCGTACAACCGGCGGCACTGGCTGAACTGACAGAAGTACTCAATAACCTGTTGGACGGCCAGAATCTCAAGCGCAGCAAAATGGGCGGTATTCGTACTGCGGCTGAAATTATCAACCTGATGAAAAGTCAGCAAGAAGAGAATGTTATCGAAGCCATGCGTGCCTACGATAATGAGCTGGCACAAAAAATCATCGATGAAATGTTCCTGTTCGAAAATCTTATCGATGTGGATGACCGCAGTATCCAGCGTCTGTTGCAGGAAATCACCACGGATTCCCTGCTCATTGCGCTGAAAGGCTGCAACCAGCAACTGCGTGATCATTTCCTCAACAATATGTCTCAACGTGCCGCAGAGATTATGCGCGATGACCTGGCAAACCGTGGTCCGGTGCGGATGTCGCAAGTGGAGAGCGAACAGAAAGCGATTCTGCTTATTGTTCGTCGTCTGGCAGAAAGCGGCGAGATTATCCTGAATGGTGGCGACGATAGCTATGTCTGATAAGTTAAACCATGCTGACTGGCAACCCTGGAAACCAAACGAACTCACACAGTGGGAAAAACTACGGGCCAAACCAGAGCCCGTTGATGACTCGCAAGAAGAGTCAGAGTGTAATGAAATCCTTGAACAGGCGGCAATGCTGGATAACCTGAAAGAGCAGGCCCGACAAGCAGGCCATGAACAGGGATTTAGCGAAGGTCAAGCACAAGGTTATGAAAAAGGCTATCAGGTCGGCTTAGAAGCCGGTTTGGAACAGGGACGAAAAGAGGCTATCCAGCAACAGCAACCTATCACCGAGCAGTGGCAAAATCTGCTAGCGGATTTCCAACATTCACTGGAAGGACTGGACACGATCATTGCCTCCCGCTTGATGCAACTAGCACTGACCGCCGCAAAGCAGATCTTAGGTCAGCCCGCGATCTGTGATGGCACTGCCCTGCTCAATCAGATCCGTGAATTTATTCAACAGGAACCGATGTTGAGCGGTAAACCCCAATTGCGGGTTCACCCACAAGATATGCCAATGGTTGAACAACAGCTAGGCAATACGCTATCACTACACGATTGGCGCTTACTGGCAGATAACAAGCTACATCCTGGCGGTTGTAAAATCAGCGCAGAGGAAGGCGATTTAGATGCCAGTCTGGCAACCCGCTGGCATGAATTATGCCGACTGGCCGCGCCGGGGGAATTGTAATGACAGCAAGACTCGGGCGCTGGCTGGCGACACTGGATGCTTTTGAGAAGAAATTAGCGAAAACCTCGCCGGTTCGTCGTTATGGACGTCTGACCAGAGCGACTGGGCTGGTTATGGAAGCGACAGGTTTACATCTGCCTCTGGGGGCAACCTGTCTGATCGAACGACAAAATGGCAGCAATATTGAAGAAGTTGAAAGTGAAGTTGTCGGTTTTAATGGCGAAAAACTTCTTCTCATGCCACTGGAAGATCTGGAAGGCATTGTACCCGGCGCTCGGGTATACGCCCGCCCGTACAGTGAAGATTGCGGCAGTGGGCGCCAGTTACCCCTTGGCCCGGAACTGTTAGGACGAGTTTTGGATGGCGCCGGTCGTCCACTGGATGGGTTTCCTTCGCCAGATACCGGCTATCGCGCCCCACTCACCACACCGCCAATCAATCCTCTGCAACGTACGCCAATCAGTGATGTGTTGGATGTCGGCGTGCGGGCGATTAATGCCCTGCTGACTGTAGGCCGCGGGCAACGTATGGGGTTGTTTGCCGGTTCCGGGGTAGGTAAAAGTGTCCTGCTTGGCATGATGGCGCGTTATACACAAGCTGATGTGATTGTCGTTGGCTTGATCGGTGAACGTGGCCGAGAAGTTAAAGACTTTATTGAAAACATCCTTGGCGCCGCTGGCTTAGCTCGCTCAGTGGTTGTCGCCGCACCCGCCGATATCTCGCCGCTGTTGCGCATGCAAGGCGCCTCCTACGCCACCCGTATCGCCGAAGATTTTCGTGATCGAGGTAAACATGTATTACTGATTATGGATTCATTGACCCGTTACAGTATGGCGCAACGTGAAATTGCCCTGGCAATCGGCGAACCTCCGGCAACCAAAGGTTATCCGCCTTCGGTTTTCGCCAAACTGCCTGCGCTTGTGGAACGTGCAGGAAATGGGGTGAATGGCGGCGGTTCGATTACCGCGTTCTACACCGTACTCACCGAAGGTGATGATCAGCAAGATCCGATAGCCGATGCTGCCCGAGCAATTCTGGATGGTCACATTGTCCTCTCCCGTTCGCTGGCAGAATCAGGGCATTACCCGGCCATTGATATTGAAGCCTCTATCAGTCGCGCGATGACCTCACTTATTGATAAGCAGCACTACCGGCGGGTACAGCAGTTCAAGCAACTACTCGCAAGCTATCAACGTAACCGTGATCTGATTAACGTCGGCGCTTACGCGGCAGGCAGTGATCCGCTATTGGATAAAGCCATTGAGCTCTATCCCTACATGGCCCAATTTCTACAGCAAGATATTGAAGAACGCAGTGAATATGAAGCTGCCTGCATTCAATTACAACAGTTGTTACCTACGTAACGTAACGATTTTCTGGGTGTTGCCATTAAAGCGAGGAATAAGATGCAGCAACAATCACCTCTCATGACCTTGCGTGACCTTGCACAAAATGCAGTGGAAAAAGCCGCCACTCACCTGGCACAAGTTCGTCAGAACCATCAGCAAATGGAGCAACAACTCGCGACATTGATGGGCTATCAGGATGAATACCGGGAGCGACTGAATGACACATTGAGTAATGGTATGCCATGCACCACTTGGCAAAATTATCAGCAATTCATGAAAACGCTGGAAAAAGCGATTGAACAGCACAAATTGCAGCTCAATCAATGGCAACAGCGGCTTGATACAGCTTTATCACAGTGGCGGGAAAAACAGCAGCGCCTCAACGCCTTCGATACTTTGCAACAACGGGCAGATAACAACCGAAGATTACATCAGAACAGAACGGAGCAGAAACAGATGGATGAGTATGCCCAACGTAGCGCACAATGGAGAAATAAATAATGAATCTCACTCTTTTGCCTGCCGACCTGAAACCGACAGAAAATCAGCCAACTCGTAGTGATTCACTCACTGATGCCGATCAGCCTTCAACTTTTGCTCAGTTTCTTAATCTGGAAACCGAACTGGCGCAAAAAGGCGGGGTCAAATCAGAAAAAGTGTCATCCAAAGAAGAAGAGATTACAGATGATACAGACAACGGTTTGTCGCCGCTATTATCTATCTCCAACGAACTATCTATTTCCAATGAACCATTTATTCCACATGAAATACCAACGGAGTCTATTACCTCCTCGCAGATTCCCCTTGATGTAAAAGCCGATGCAAACAAACAACCGGTTTCCATTGATGAGAAACTTATGTCAGCAGAAGAACTGGCGGCAAGTTTACCCATACAATTATCTGGGTTAGCCATCAAACCTGAAAACTCGAAAAGTGTCCTCCAACCTGACAGGCTCATCAAACATAATGATAAAAACCGTCAAATTAACGCTAACGAATTAGTCGCTACGGGATTATCGACTGAGGAAAACCCTCTGACAGCGATTCCAGAACAGCTAAAACAGGAAGCAGAAAAAGCGGAAATGCTTCTTAAAGCCAAACCTGAAAATGGACTGGTGCAACATTCGCCAGTAAAACCCAAGCTTGCCTCAGCAGCTATTCAACACGGTATTCAACCTGAAAGTGCAACGCAAAATCATCCACGTGAATCCGCACTGATTCAGACCACCGCTCAAGCAGAGATCCAGCACGCATCAACCGCCACTGAAAATCAGCAAATCGCCACTGTAACAACCTCTCCCCTGCTCTCCGCAGGGCACAATCAGACAGCCCAGTTTCAGTTATCCAGCGCCTCTACCCCCTTACTGAATGCCCAATTGGGTAGTGAAGAGTGGCAACAGCAATTAAACCAGCAAATTATTTTATTTAACCGCAACGGCCTGCAACAGGCAGAGTTGCGCCTGCATCCACAAGAGCTAGGCGCCTTGCAAATCCGTATGTCGGTTGAAGATAATCAAGCGCAATTACATCTGGCATCGGCTCACAGCCATGTCCGGGCGGCACTGGAAGCCGCATTACCTGGACTTCGCCACGCACTGGCAGAAAGTGGTATTCAACTGACCCAAAGCAGTGTCAGCAGTGACAACGCCAGTCCGTGGCAACAAGAACAACGCTCTGATTCACAACATTCAGACGGAACCGCAAGCCGCAATGCTGATACCGCCTCAGAAACCCATTCCGCCATTGAATCCACCGTACGTTTAACCCCTCATCAACTGGCATCGGTTCGGGGAGGTGTGGATATTTTCGCCTGATAATGAACGAATCCCCAGCAGCATCAATAACTATGTTACTGGGTGACTAAGTGGCTGAGGTAAGTGAAAGCAGCCGACAAAACAGCAACTTGAAAGATAACGGGTATAAACCAGATTCACAACAAACGAACGAGTTAGTAGTTTTTTCCCCGTTTGTTCCAGCTATTGCCTACGGAAATACGCGGGATAATGATCATCGATATTGATGGATAAGTCAGTCCACCACGGAACGCGAGGACACTTATCCGCAACAAAAACAGGAACTTGTCTGTCCATGTCTGACTATAGCTACGAGCATAAACGCAAAAATCCATTTGGGATGATACTGTTAGTACTGATTGCCGTTATCGGCGCCGCCATCGGGGGATACAGTTGGTGGGCGCTTAAGCAGGCAAAAGAGAGTGATTCTACAGCATCCAAAGCCATAGAAGTCCCTGTCTTTATGACTCTGGAGCCTTTTACCGTCAACCTGATCGACAATGAAGATCACTTTGACCGAGTGCTCTACATTGGCGTGACTTTACGTTTAGCCGATGAAAAAACTCGCCAGCGTTTCCACGAGTATCTGCCGGAAGTTCGTAGTCGTATGTTGTTACTGCTATCACGCCAGAAATCGGCCGAACTGGCTCATGACAGCGGTAAATTGCGTCTGATGGACGACATCAAGCAAACACTTCTCCCAACCTTGGTGCCCGGTGAGCCGGATCAGGTCATCACCGATGTGCTGTTTACCACGTTTATTCTGCGATAATCACCATGAGTGACAATATTCTTTCACAGGCAGAGATTGATGCTCTGCTCAATGGCGACAGCGCCAGTGACGATGCAGAAAATACCGCGTCCGGGGAAAATGAGGTTCGCCCTTATGATCCCAATACCCAACGCCGTGTTATTCGGGAACGTCTGCAAGCACTGGAAATTATTAATGAACGCTTTGCCCGTCAGTTCAGGATGGGGTTGTTTAACATGCTGCGCCGTAGTCCTGACATTACCGTCGGCGCCATAAAAATTCAGCCTTATCATGAATTCGCCCGTAACCTGGCGGTACCGACCAACCTTAATCTGGTTCATCTAAAACCGTTGAGAGGAACAGCGCTGTTTGCATTCGCACCAAGCCTGGTTTACATCGCGGTAGACAACCTGTTTGGCGGGGACGGACGTTTCCCGACCAAAGTAGAAGGCCGTGAATTCACCCACACTGAGCAACGCGTGATTAACCGGATGTTACGTATGGCGCTGGATTCCTATCGTGACGCCTGGAGCGCCATTTTCAAAATTGAAGTGGAATACATTCGCTCTGAAATGCAGGTGAAATTCACCAACATTACGACATCACCGAACGATATTGTGGTGACAACGCCGTTCCAAGTGGAAATTGGTGCATTGAGTGGTGAATTTAACATCTGTATTCCGTTTGCCATGATCGAACCCCTACGGGAACGTCTAACCAATCCACCGCTGGACAATGTGCGGCAAGAAGACAGCCTGTGGCGGGAAAGTCTGGTAAAACAGGTTCAGCATTCAGAGCTGGAACTGGTCGCTAACTTTGCTGATATCCCGCTGAGGCTGTCAAAAATCCTGCAACTTCAGCCGGGCGATATCTTACCTATTGATAAACCCGAACGCCTGATCGTTCACGTCGATGGTGTGCCGGTGCTCACCAGTCAGTACGGAACATTAAACGGGCAATATGCCCTGCGAGTCGAACATCTTATTAACCCTGTTTTAAATGCTCTGGATGAGGAACAGCCCAATGAGTGATGCTAAGCAACCCACAGATACCGCTGCAACCGGATCTGCCGAAGATATGTGGGCAGAAGCTCTGGAACAACAGGCCGCGCAACAACAAACCTCGGACAGCAGCGCGGCAATATTTGAATCTCTGGAGCCTCAGGATGCACTGGCTCACTTATCGGATATCGACCTGATTCTGGATATTCCGGTCAAATTATCCGTAGAATTAGGCCGGACAAAAATGACCATCAAACAACTACTGAGACTATCTCAAGGTTCAGTGGTCTCCCTTGATGGACTTGCCGGAGAGCCGTTGGATATTTTAATCAATGGATATCTGATTGCTCAGGGTGAAGTTGTGGTTGTATCCGACAAATACGGTATCCGTATCACCGATATTATCACCCCTTCTGAACGTATGCGTCGCCTGAGTCGTTAATATGGCTTTCCAGCCCTCTCTGCATAATGGCGCGGCACAACCTGCCGCGCAAACCCAAACGGTTACTCAAGTCGCCACATCCGCGCCGCTTCCCGCAGGTCAGACGCTGATGCAGGTCAGCAGCGCGCTGGCGGGAGTGTTGCTGTTAATCTTCACCCTCACTTGGCTAATACGCCGCATGGGGCTGTTTGCCAATAAAGGGAAAACTCAGCAACAATTGAGTATCAAAGCCAGTTGTTCTCTGGGACAGCGTGAACGTGTCGTCATTGTAGAAGTTGAAGATAACTGGCTGGTACTGGGTGTCACTGCTCAGCAAATTAATTTATTACATCAGATGCCAATACCTGAATCCAACCGTGATACCACCGAAGGACAAGTTATAAAACCGGCACTGTTTGGTCAGATTTTAAAAAACACGCTGATGCGACAAGGCAAGAATGATGAGAAAAAGTAGTTCTCTCTTTATGACAAGGGATAAGTTTGCATTGTCATGCCGCCTGGGGATGATACTCGCTGCGCTTATTTTACCGCTGGATGCTATGGCACAGTTGCCGGGCATCATCAGTCAACCGCTGGCAAACGGCGGACAAAGTTGGTCACTACCAGTTCAGACGTTAGTTTTCATCACCGCGCTGACTTTTATTCCCGCAGCCTTACTTATGATGACCAGTTTTACCCGCATCATCATCGTATTGGGTTTACTGCGGAATGCTTTAGGCACGCCATCGGCGCCGCCTAATCAGGTTTTGCTTGGACTGGCGCTATTTATGACGTTTTTCATTATGTCACCGGTTTTCGATAAAGTTTATCAAGATGCGTATCTGCCTTTCAGCGAAGATAAAATTAGTTTGGAAACCGCGTTAGAAAATGGCGCCAAGCCATTACGGCAATTTATGTTGCGTCAGACAAGGGAAAACGATTTAGCGCTGTTTGCTCGTCTTGCTGATCAACCGCCATTTGAAACTGCCGATTCTGTTCCTATGCGAGTATTAATGCCGGCATTTATCACCAGCGAATTGAAAACCGCTTTTCAGATTGGTTTTACCCTGTTTATCCCATTTTTGATTATTGACCTGGTGGTCGCCAGCGTATTAATGGCATTGGGGATGATGATGGTGCCCCCCGCCACCATCTCACTGCCCTTCAAGCTCATGTTATTTGTACTGGTTGACGGCTGGCAATTACTACTGGGTTCTCTGGCACAAAGTTTTTACGGTTGACCTGAAAAGAGGCAAACATTATGACTCCTGAATCAGTCATGGCATTGGGAACAGAAGCCATGAAAGTCGCATTGGCGCTAGCTGCGCCGTTGCTGTTAGCGGCTTTATTATGTGGTTTAATTGTGAGCTTGTTGCAAGCTGCAACACAGATTAACGAAATGACACTCTCATTTATTCCCAAAATTCTGGCGGTATTTGTCACTACCGTTATCGCCGGACCTTGGATGCTAAACCTATTTCTGGACTACATGCGTGAACTCTACAGCAGCATACCGGTGATAATTGGCTAATTATGATCTCTTTTAACAGTGAAATGCTGATCCAGTTCGTCAGTGAATTTTTCTGGCCGCTGGTTCGGGTGCTTGCGCTGTTCAGCACTGCGCCATTATTCAGTGAAAAACAGGCGCCTAAAAAAGTCAAAATCGGACTGGCAGTGATGGTAACGCTGCTCTTGATGCCAAACCTGCAACCTGCGCAAGTGCCTATTTTCTCTGTTGCGGCATTCTGGGTGACGCTCCAGCAAATCCTGATTGGGGCATCACTTGGCTTGACAATGCAAATTGCCTTTGCCGCAGTGCGTCATGCCGGTGAAGTGATTGGTTTACAAATGGGGCTCTCATTCGCTACCTTTTTTGATCCCTCCGGCGGCCCGAATATGCCTATATTGGCACGAATCTTTAACCTCTTGACCTTACTGTTATTTTTGGCCTTTGACGGTCACCTATGGCTATTATCGGTTCTGGCAGACACATTCCAGATTATTCCGGTACAACCACTGCAACTCAGCGCTCAAGGATTTTTACTACTAGCACAAAGCGCCAGTATGATATTTATCAACGGCATGATGCTGGCTCTGCCATTAATTACGCTGTTATTAACACTGAATTTATCATTGGGGATTTTAAACCGGATGACACCACAACTTTCCATCTTTGTGGTCGGTTTTCCGTTAACACTGACTACCGGTATATTGGTACTCACGCTCTTAATCCCGATGTTAGCGCCATTTACCGAGCGTATGTTTAGTGAATTATTTAATCGACTGGCAATAATCATAAATGGAATGATTATTTAAAGATATTTTTTAACACAAAGTTTACCTAGAAAAAACCATCCGTATTTTATACGATATAAATTGTACTGTTTTATGCATAAGATCTTATCGATAAGTAAAAGAAACGCGGATTTTAATTAACTAACAGCTTATTTTCAAAGATATTATTAACCCAGAAAAATAAAATAGACTAACGAGATAGGAGCAATAAATTAATGAATATAGAGCAAGAGTTATATCATGCCGCAGTTAACTTAATTGAAAAACGATACCCAAAGGGATGGGGTGGCGCTGCCGCAGTACGGACAGAATCGGGCAAAATCTTAACTAGCATTGCCCCTGATACCAAAAATGACGCATTATCCCTTTGTATGGAAGTTGGCGCTTATTTAGAAGCCCATAAACTGAATGAAGCGGTAACACACTCTTTATGTCTCTGCCGTGAAGATGCCGGTTATGAATATATCATTTTGTCACCCTGTGGAATATGTCAGGAACGTCTGGTTCATTGGGGAGGTTCCGTAAAAGCGGCTGTGTCTAATGAGAAAAACGAGCTGTTATTTAAAACCATTCGTGAATTGCAACCTTATCATTGGTCGGCCGTTAATGGCGAAAAACTCTAATATACCCGTTATCTTTCAAGCTGCCTCTTTGTTGGCTGCACTCACTCACCCCGGTCACATAGTTTATGCTCCCAGGGATTCGCTCCTTTGCCATCGCGATGCACCTTGAAATCCATAGGGTATATGTTACACAACAAAGTCAATATTGGTACCAGCGCCCATGTTTTTGTGCACGGTACCTGTTATTTTTCATACTCTTAATATGGCAATCAGAGTGTATTGATAAAATCGTATTAATTGAACAAAATTATCGATGTCCGCCCATTGATCACTTTTTATGTAAAACAGAATCCCGCTCTGGTCATTTAAGTGATATCTTTTTACGCTGAACACATGTTTCAACAGACCATTTAACCAAGTCAATCGTCGATCCTCTATCCATTCGAAGGCATGAAGCAACCGTAATTGCCTGAGAACAAGCAATTACAAAGCGGTCC
>NZ_JFGV01000099.1:0-13690 GCF_000612035.1 Photorhabdus aegyptia
TAAATCGGTTTAACATCGCAGTCACAGGGCTGAATATAAGTATCTGCTTCAAGATTTTGTGGGAACATTTCGTAAGCTTTTTCTATTAATTTGTCAAATTCTTCCTGAATATTGATGGTCATAATATCTCCTTTGTTGTTAATCTAAGGATGTCATGGATACACTGCGGCTACTCTTATTATTCAAAAAAGTTCATACAACCAAAGGCTGAGAATATTTTCACTGGTTACAATCCTGAATAAGTTCATTGTTCAAGCAGTGAACTTACACAAATGATTTAACAACATTTCAAAAAGCTGTTTGGAGGAAATAGGATACAAAAATAGGGCCGGATCTTGCTTGAAACGGGAGAAATCAGCAGGGAAAAATGTGGGTTTTCTCGCGTCAATTCATTCATATTACATTTTATTTGTAAAAAATTTTCCCTATTGACGTCTTTAAGATTCCTCATTTCTACCTCTGTTTTTCACGTTAGAAAGTTAATATAAATTTATATTTATCCTCAATAAATATCAAAATTGATAGTTTAAGTAAATGTAAATTTTTGCTCAGAACAGTCAATAATATAAATTTTATAAATGCTTAAGTAACATAATTATTTAACTTATTTCAGTAAGTTCTTATTCCAATAACTACAAATTGCCCATCTATGCTGGAGAATAAATGATGGACACAGAAATCGTCATGTAAGTAAATGTAGGTAAGTAATAGGTGAGAATAACGCTCTTCGGTCGCGCTGACGGGTTGTATTAGGAGTGGCCCGAACAGTGCCCAGATTTGCTCTATAACGAATAAAAATAGACTAATTGATATAAGTCTCTTAGTTTGAATCCGAATAAACCTTTGCAAAAATCCCCTACCTTATTAAGGTAAAGAAAATAAAAATAAAGTATTAATAGGTAAAATCTATTGCAAAGATTAGTATTTTATCCTTTATTGGTGTACGCTAATTCTTTATTCTATATCTAATTTTTACATAAACCTCGTAAAACTACAGGAGTAACTCATGGTTCTGGTAACTCGTCAAGCCCCTGACTTTACAGCAGCAGCAGTCCTCGGCAACGGCGAAATAGTTGGGAATTTCAACCTGAAAAAACACCTGAATGGTAAACCTGCGGTTATCTTTTTCTGGCCAATGGACTTTACTTTCGTATGCCCTTCTGAGCTGATCGCATTTGATCACCGCTACGAAGAGTTCAAAAAGCGCGGTGTTGAAGTTATCGGTGTTTCTTTTGATTCTGAATTCGTCCATAACGCATGGCGTAAAACTCCTATCGATCAAGGTGGTATTGGCGAAGTTAAATATGCAATGGTCGCCGATACTAAACGTGACATTCAAAAAGCATACGGTATTGAACATCCAGAAGCGGGTGTCGCTCTGCGCGGTTCTTTCCTGATCGACAAAAATGGCGTAGTTCGTCATCAAGTCGTTAACGATCTGCCGCTGGGCCGTAACATTGACGAAATGCTGCGTATGGTTGACGCACTGCAATTCCACGAAGAGCACGGTGATGTCTGCCCTGCACAGTGGGAAAAAGGTAAAGAAGGCATGAGCGCCTCTCCAGATGGCGTAGCTAAATATCTGTCTCAAAACGCCGCTAAACTATAATCTTAGTTATTACCCATATTCAGACCAGTCGGTTATTCCGGCTGGTTTTTTTATTGCTGAAATTCCTCGTTTTGCCGCCTTGCGCACAAAAACTCCCTCTTCCTGATAACCATCGCCATTTATAATTAAATTTACAATTGCTTAACATTAAAATCAGTGTAAATAAAACAACTTATTACAACTGACACAAATAACCTCACCAAAAGACAGGAGCCCAAAATATGTTGAAAACATGGAAAACACCACTGGCAATCATATCTTTGCTTATCTCATCCCATCTTTATGCCGCTTCGCAACCGGCTGTTGAAGCTAAAAATGGTATGGTCGTTTCAGACCAACATCTTGCTTCACAAGTTGGTGTCGATATCCTCAAAATGGGTGGAAACGCAGTTGATGCAGCCGTTGCCGTTGGCTATGCCCAAGCCGTTGTTAATCCATGTTGTGGAAATATCGGTGGCGGTGGTTTTATGACAATTCATTTGGCTGATGGTACCAATACTTTTATTAATTTCCGTGAAACCGCGCCAAGTGCAGCAAGTGCCGATATGTATCTGGATAAAGAGGGCAATGTTATTAAAGAAGCCAGTTTATATGGTTACCGTGCTGCCGGTGTGCCCGGAACCGTGATGGGGTTAGACAACGCCCTAAAAAAATATGGCAAATTAAGCCGTGAACAAGTCATGGCGCCTGCAATTAAGCTGGCACGAGAAGGTTTTATACTGACCCGTGCAGACACTGATATTCTGGACACCTCAATCAAACGCTTCCGCAAAGATCCAGAAGCAGCCCGTATTTTCCTACGCAAAGATGGCTCTCCTTATCAACCGGGCGACAGGCTGATACAAACCGATCTGGCGAATACGTTGGCGTTAATTGCCAAAAAAGGGCAGGAAGCGTTCTATCACGGAAATATTCCTAAACTGGTCGCCGAAGCGGCTAAAAAATCCGGTGGTATCATTACCGAAGCTGATTTTGCCAACTATAAAATCTCAGAAACACCCCCCCTCACCTGTCACTATCGCGGTTATAAATTTATCTCTTCACCGCCACCAAGTTCAGGCGGAGTCACCATGTGTGAAATTCTGAATATCTTGGAAGGCTACAATCTTAAGGAAATGGGATTCAACTCGGCTGATTATATTCACACACTGACAGAAGCCATGCGTCATGCTTACATGGACAGAAATACTTACCTTGGTGATCCAGAATTTGTCAAAAATCCCATCGACCGTTTACTGAGTAAGAGTTATGCCGAATCTCTACGTAAAAAAATAGAGCCCGGCAAAGCAACATTATCAGAGAATGTTCAGCCCGGTATTGGCCCCCATGAAAAACCAGAAACCACGCACTACTCCATTGTCGATAAAGAAGGTAATGCGGTTTCAACCACCTATACTATCAATGGACTTTTTGGCGCTGTCGTTATTGCCCCCGGAACAGGTTTCTTCCTCAATGATGAGATGGATGATTTCACCACTAAAATTGGTGAGAAGAACCTTCATGGTCTCATTCAAGGCGCAACTAACTCTATTGCCCCTGGTAAGCGCCCACTATCTTCAATGAGCCCGACACTTGTCACAAAAGACAACAAAATATTCCTCGTCTTGGGTTCACCCGGCGGCTCCCGTATTATCTCTATCACCCTGCAAACTGCCTTAAACATCATTGAACACGGAATGCCTCCTCAAGAAGCGGTTAATAGCCCCCGCATTCATCATCAATGGTTACCCGACGAAGTTTATTATGAGCAACATGGTATTTCTAAAGACTCGTTGAGTTTACTAGAAAAAATGGGATACAAGATGGTGGAACAGATACCGTGGGGCGCTGCTGAAGTGATTATGGTGGGTTTACCTAAAACCGCTGGCGATTCAGCTAATTCTTCAGGCAATGATGCCGCCGTATCTGGTAAAGTGCGTGAAAACCATTTTTATGGCGCCAATGATGTCCGACGCCCGGCCGGTGCGGCTATTGGTTACTAATGACCAAAATGACCAACAACTAAAAAAATAGCTAATCTGTATAGGCAATATCGGGATGGGATATCCTTTTTTCAGGAACCCCATCCCATACTTTCCCTGAACATCCGACGATGGCAAACAGTCAGAGAAACAAACATCATCACTGATGCATTTGCGTCTCGCGGGTACCAGAGCGCCCTAAAACACGGTCATAAATACCAGCTACAACTAAAACCAACAGGGATGGCGCTAACCAAGCCAACCCTTGATCCGCCAGTGGTAAACGTGTTGCCCAGCTTGGTAACAAATAAACTAATACTTCAGATGACTTAATCGCATCCAAAATACCAAATATCAGACTAACTAACATTACCGGAGCCAAAATGCGGGTAAAATTGTGCCACCAGCACAGCGTAAAACTCAACACAATCAGAACGATACAAGGTGGATAAATAGCTGTCAGTACCGGTATAGAAATCTTAATCAAATGACTCAAACCAAGGTTGGAAGTCAACATGGAGAATCCTCCAAGGATCAGAACCAGTGAACGATAAGACAGGGGCAAATAGCGGCTGAAAAACTCAGCACATGCACAGGTTAATCCAACCGCAGTCACCATACAGGCGACAAAAATCAGCACAGCCAGGAAAATACTGCCAACGCCACCAAAAGTATGATGAACATAGGCATGCAAAATGACCGCGCCATTTTCTGCATGAGGCACTAACGATCCACTACCCGCTCCCAACTTAAACAGGGAAAGATAAACCAGTATCAGACCAAAGCCGGCAATAAAACCTGCCCACATTGCATAACGAGTTAATAATGAAGATGAGGCAACGCCTCTTGAACGCGCAGCGTTAACAATAACAATCCCAAACACCATCGCTCCCAGCGTATCCATCGTCAGATAACCATTGACGAAGCCACTGGAGAATGGGATTTGCTGATAAACATCAATCGCTGGAATTGAATCACCGGCCGGCCAAAGTAAAGCAGCAACACCAAGTATACCTAACGCCAACATCTTGATAGGCGCTAACACATGCCCGACAGTATCAAGCAAACGGCCTGGGTACAGGGAAACAGCAATTACCAACACAAAATAAATAAGACTGTAGATAAACAGGGGTAACTCGCCGGTACTGGTAAGCGGGGCAATACCTACTTCAAAAGAGACCGTTGCAGTCCGTGGGATAGCGAATAAAGGACCAACAGCCAAATAACAAACTGTCGCCAGCAGCAAACCAGCAACTTTACCAATAGGTGAACTCAGCTCTTCAATACCACCGCCAACTTTTGCCAACGCGATGATTGTGATGACGGGTAAACCAACCGCAGTCGCTAGAAAGCCTAGTGCTGCTAACCAAACATATTCACCTGATTGTAACCCCACCATAGGGGGAAAAATGATATTTCCCGCCCCCACAAACAGAGCAAAAGTCATAAACCCTAATGCCCAAATATCCTTAGATGATAAACGATGTGTCATAATGATTATTAATATTTTGTTACCATATTTATGGCCTGAATAATATAAATACTGCCAATAGCTAAGCCCATATTGACAATATTGAACCCTAATTTAACGATTCATTATCAAAATAATATTCACCAAGTATCTGTTGAAGACAGATTTATAGCAGTTATTATAGATAGAATCGCCAACAACTGCCCACAAGTAAAACTTTTATAGTGCCAGAAGGCAATAGATAAACCAGAATGCAGAAGTATATGCCGTACTCTTTTTCAAAACTAGTGATTGCTGTTAGCTATCATTGAATAAACACTATATGATTTGCGTTTTTTTTAACCTGAAAGAATAATAATCAATTGCGAAGATTAATTATTACTGTTAATCAAACTATTCCTATCTCTGTTTGCTGGTTATTTTGACAGGTACCATCAATCCTGTTGGTAAAGTAAAACTAAAGATCGTCCCTTTCCCTATTTCGCTGGAAATTTCAAGATGAGAATGGTGATGATGTAAGGCATGTTTCACAATCGCAAGACCGAGACCACTTCCTCCCGTTTGTCTGGAACGCGCTTTATCCACCCGATAAAAACGTTCGGTCAAACGAGGTAGATGTTCAGCACTGATGCCTTGCCCATTATCTTTCACGGTAAATTCAACGCCGTGGGAACTCTTTTTCCAACTGACATCAATCTGAGTCCCTTTCGGGGTATGGTTAACCGCGTTATAAACCAAATTCGACATTGCACTGCGAAGCTGCTCTTCATTGCCGAACACTTTAAGTCCTTCACTAATATCAAAATTAATCTTATAACATTCATTACCCAGTGCCGAGGCTTCCTGACGCAATACTTTAAGCATCAAAGGCACATCAACCACTTCATTCATATCAATCTGGGGAGCGACTTCAATTTTAGACAGTTGCAACAACTGCTTCACCAAACTGTCCAGCCTCCGGGTTTGCTCCTGCATCGTATGCAGCGCTTTCTTATTTAGCGGATTATCCTCTGCTTGATCCTGCATCATCTCCAAATAACCCTGCAAGACGGTTAAAGGAGTACGCATTTCATGACTGACATTGGCAAAAAAGTCACGACGGGCATTTTCCAGTGTTCTCTTCTGAGTCACATCTCTGGCAACCATTAAGAATTGGCCCTCCGTATAGGGCATCACCCGGAACTCAACAGTGAAACCATTATTTAATTCAATGGATAAAGGGCGTGAAAAATCCCTGGAAAGAATATATCGGCTAAAATCAGGGTAGCGGAGTAAATTAAAAATATGCTGTCCATTATCTTCAGGCCAACGAAAACCGAGTAAATGTTGCGCCAGGCGGTTACACCAGAAAATATTACCTTCTGTTGTCATCATCACAATGGCATCGGGCAATGATTCCGCCCCGCTCCGAAACCGTTTTATCAACAGCGCCAGTTCACGGCGCCGTTTTCGATTCCGTTGCTGCATCTGGTGAATACCATAGAAAATTGGCTCCCACCCTCCTCTCCCCGACGGCGGCAACATACGGCGATCCAACCATAGCCAATTCGACAGTTTCAGCAGATTATAACCATGCCATATCAGCGCAAAAAACACCGAAACAAATAAACACCAAGATAAATGACCAATAAATATCGACAAAATTAACGCAGGCAAACAAAAGAGAAACAGTTCTGAAACCAGCTTCTTCCAGGATAAACGTTCTAACACATTAGATTCTCCGGTGCGTGGATTTAGTAACGGGTAGAAAAACGGTAACCCGTACCACGAACGGTCTGCACCATTTTATCATGGCCGCCAATCTCTAATACTTTACGTAAACGGCGGATATGGACATCAACAGTTCTATCTTCAACGTAAACGTTTGCTCCCCAAACATAATTAAGCAACTGTTCACGGCTATAGACCCGTTCAGGGTGAGTCATAAAGAAGTGCAATAATTTAAATTCCGTCGGCCCCATATCCAGTGCTTTATCCTGGCTGGTCACCCGATGGGAGGTTGAATCCAAAACCAAGCCATTCATTTCGATAATATCTTCCATGACCATCGGTGAAATACGCCGTAATACCGCTTTAACTCTAGCAACCAGCTCTTTAGGAGAAAAAGGCTTGGTGATATAGTCATCCGCCCCAACTTCGAGGCCACGCACCCGATCTTCCTCTTCACCGCGGGCAGTCAGCATCATCACCGGAATATCACGGATATTATTATTCCGTTTCATCTGTTTAATTATCTGCAAGCCAGAGCCGCCGGGAAGCATCCAATCCAATAACACTAAATCAGGATATGGCTCAGATAAACATGCCAACGCAGAATCATAATCCTCTGCTTCTACCGGCTGATACCCGTTTTTTTCCAGAACAAAACAGACCATCTCACGAATCGGAGCTTCATCTTCAACTACCAGAATGCGTCTTGCCATGATTAATCCCATTAACATATTGAGTTGACATCCACTACGCCCTAAAGAACGAGGTTTTACGGCGCACCTGATAACAGCCTAATTTGAAAAAGCATTATGCGTCAGTTTTATGACAAATTTATGAAATCCTGCCTTGGTTATCCGCTATCTGCAATCTATTTCGCAATAATTAATTTAACAATTGTCATATTTCATAATGAATGCGAAGCCGCTCGGAGATATATTCAAGAGATCGGATTTAAAAGCGACATTCAGAATACAGCGATTATAATCATGCTTCACTTTAACCAATGACGGCGAAACTATGCGTATTATTCACACTTCGGACTGGCATCTCGGCCAATATTTTTTTACAAAAAGCCGGGCTGCTGAACATCAACATTTTCTGCGCTGGCTGATTAAACAGATCGAAAACTACCAGGCCGATGCATTAATTGTCGCCGGAGATGTATTTGATACCGGCTCACCGCCTAGCTACGCCCGTGAGCTATATAATCGCTTTATCGTTGAACTACAGCCGACCGGTTGTCAGTTAATTATCCTTGGCGGCAACCATGATTCAGTAGCAACATTAAATGAATCAAAAGAACTCCTTTCCTGCCTGAATGCCACCGTTATTGCACATGCAGAAAAAGAACCACAAAAACAGATAAAAGTACTCACCACCAAACAAGGCAATGCCGGTGCAATTCTTTGTGCAATCCCTTTTCTGCGGCCAAGAGATATTATGCTCAGCCAGGCTGGTCAGTCAGGAGAACAAAAACAACTCGTATTACAAGAAGCCATTGCAGAGCATTATTATCGACTCTATCAGCAAGCGTGTGAATTACGTGATGAATTGAATTTGCCCTTACCTATCATTGCCACCGGGCATCTGACGACCATTGGCGCCACGGTTACAGATTCAGTGCGGGATATTTATATTGGTACATTGGATGCCTTCCCAGCGCAAGCTTTCCCGCCGGTAGATTATATTGCGCTTGGGCATATTCACCGGCCACAAATCGTGGCTAAATCTGAACATATTCGCTACAGCGGCTCCCCGATTCCTCTTAGTTTCGATGAGGTCGGGCAAGAGAAAAGTGTCTGCTTGGTGGAATTTACCCAAGGCAAACTGGAATCTATTAAGCTTTTACCCATTCCACAATATCAGCCTATGCAGCTTATCAAGGGCGACCTACAACAGATTGAGCAACAATTACAAACTTTTAATGACCATCAAGGAGAGCAGCCCGTCTGGCTGGATATTGAAGTTGCCACCCAAGATTACCTCCATGATATTCAGAAAAGAATTCAATCAATGGTTGCAGAGCTTCCTGTCGAAGTCATTCTGCTGCGACGCAGTAAAACACAGCAGCAAAATAGGCTAGCGCAAGAAAACAGAGAAACCCTGACAGAACTTAGCGTTAACGAGGTTTTTGCCCGGCGACTTGCCCAATCAACACTCGAAGATGAAGAACATAAAAGACGTCTGACTACTCTTTTCGAACAAACAGTGAACAATATCTATCAGACTAAAAACAAGGAGGAGCAGGCATGAAGATTTTGAGTCTACGGCTAAAAAACATTAATTCATTACAGGGTGAATGGAAAATTGATTTCACAGCAGAGCCGTTTGCCAGCAATGGTCTGTTCGCCATAACCGGCCCTACCGGTGCGGGTAAAACCACCTTGTTGGATGCGATCTGCCTTGCGCTTTATCACGAAACCCCACGCTTAACGATTTCTACCTCGCAAAACGAGCTGATGACCCGACACACCGCGGAATCATTAGCCGAAGTTGAGTTTGAAGTGAAAGGTGTCGCTTACCGTGCTTTCTGGAGCCAACGGCGAGCGCGTAATCAACCGAATGGCAATCTGCAAGCCCCTAAGGTGGAACTCGCCCTTAGCAGCAGCGGCAAAATTCTAGCCGATAAAATCCAGGATAAAAAAGAGAAAATCATTGAAATTACCGGATTAGATTACGGCCGTTTCACCAAATCTATGTTGCTCTCCCAAGGGGATTTCGCCGCTTTCCTCAATGCTCAGCCAAACGAACGGGCTGATTTATTGGAAGAATTAACCGGTACTGAAATTTACGGAATTTTATCTCAACAAATCTACCAACAACATAAACAAGCACAATCAGAGCTGGATATTCTGCAAGCCAAAGCATCCGCCATTGATTTGTTAACAGCAGAACAACATCAACAATATCTGGAACAACAGCAACAACTCACCCATGCTGAATCACAACTCAATCAGCAGATAAAAACAGTGCAACATTCGGCACAATGGCTGACACGTGAGGAAGAACTTGAGCGACTTGTTACTGAAAATAACGCTTCCTTACAACAGGCAGAAAAAGCGCTGGCTCATGCAGAGCCGCAACTGCAAAAACTGGCTAGCAGTGAACCGGCAGAAACATTGCGCCCATTGCTGGATGATCAAAACCGAACGCAATATGAACATCAGAGAATCAGCAAACAGTTGAAAGAGATGCATCAGCAACTTCATCAACAACAACAGACACTCAAGCCGATACAGCAAAACGTGACTCATGCAGATTCTGCCAGAGCCGCACACCAACAACACCGGCAACAACAAGAAAAGCTGATAACAGAACAGGTGATTCCATTAGATCATCAAATTGCGGTGCAGATTAAAGAACTCAATCTTACTCAGCAACAAATCAACGAACAGAAAACCGCACTTGAAAACCGCTGTCAGCAATATGACACCGCAAATCAGCGCGCCCTATCATTCACCAATCAAAGAAAACAACTGGAAAACTATTTCGAACAACAACCTTATCATCAATATTTCGGTGAAAAGCTGGCTTTTTGGCAACATCAATTCTCTTGGCGGCAAGAACAGCAGCAACAAATTGATCACCAAACGCAAAGAATTGGCGAACTCACCGCCGAAATCGCGCAACTTAACGATAATCTGAACAAACAAGGAGAAGATTTAAAACAACAGATTGAAAATAACCAACCTCTGGAACTGGCATTTGAGCAGGCCAAACAACAATTTTTTACTCTGCAAAAGCAATATTCGCCGGAGAAATTAAAAAAACAATTAACTCAATATCAGGAACAGCTACCGCTGCAACATAAACTGGAAATCCTATCACCGCAAATCTTGCAATTACAAGCCGCTATTGCCAGTCATCATATTCGCTTACAACAACCGGAAAAATTATTAAAGGAACTTCCTGTTCAAATTGAATCCATCGATAAACAACTCTCAGACAAACAGCAACATTTAGCCGATCTGACTCAACGTATTCAGTTAGAACAAAAGATTGTTAGTCTGGAAAAAGAACGGGCACAACTCAAGGAAAACTCCCCTTGCCCACTGTGCGGTTCTGAACATCATCCTGCCATTCAAGCTTATCAAAATATTGAACTGCCAAAATCAGAACAACGGTTAAAAGATTTACGTCTGCAATTCGACGAGTTACAAGCCACCCAAATATCATTGGTCAATAAAAAAGAGTTCCAACAGCAACAATACGACCATATTTTGCAAGAAATTGCTGATGCTGAACCACGATTGAATATATTAACTCAACAATGGCAGGAAACTTGCGCAACATTACAGATCGACATTTCTCTTTCAGATAAACCCGCTCTTGAACGATTTGTGCAACAAAACCAATCTGCTCATCAGCTTTGCCAAACCCAATTAACCGAACTTGAACTAGCAGAAAAAACGTACCAGAAAACAGAAAAAACAGTGGCCGCTCATCAAGAACACGTTAAAGAAATTGAGCGAAATATTGAACTGAGTAAGCATCAATACAATGCACTGAAAAAACACTTATCTGAACTGCAACCAGAAATACAACAGCAGCAGCGTAAACTGACGGATGTCATCGAAAAAATGACGTCAGAATTACAGCAATATGATTTATCACTGCCAATGCTCAATGAGAGTGAAAACTGGCTGCAACAACGTAGAAAAGAGTGGCAGGCATATCAAAACTGCCATGAAAACTGGCAACAGCTCCAAAAAGAAGAAGCGGTTATCCAAAATCAGATTGAATCATTGCATAAACAGAAAGAAGAATATGTATCCCGTTTAAACGAGCTTAATCAAACAGCACAACAGCAGAAACAACAACTCGCAGAGACACAACAACAACGCAAAAAGCTATTTGGTGAACAATCCGTTACAGAAATCACTCAGGCATTACAACAACAATCTCAAAAGCTGGAGGAAATGCACAAACAAGCATTGTCACATCTGCAACAAGCGCAATCCAGCATCAACCAACTAACCGGCGCCATTCATGAGACAGAAAAAAACTGTCGCCAATCTGAACAACAAAAACAGCAGGCAGAACAGAACCTTAATGTCGCGTTAGCTAAAAGCCCATTTACCGATCAACATGCCCTTGAAGCGGCACTGTTATCGCAAGAACAACGTAAGGAATTGAGACAACTCAAAGAACAGCTTGAACAACAGCAGATACAAGCCAACGCCCTATGCCAGAAAGCGATAGAGGCCCTGCAACAACATCGGAAAAATCGCCCTGAATTACTTGATCAATATACAAAATCACAACTGACTGAACAGTTGGAAAGCCTTATTGATGAGCTAAAAAGAAACACCTTACAACAAGGAGAGCTGAAAAACCTGCTTGGTAATGATGCAACACGCCGTCAACAGCAAAAATCCTTATTGGAAGAGATCAGTCATTGCCAACAAAATTATGATGACTGGAGTTATCTTAATAACCTGATTGGTTCGGCTGATGGCGCTAAATTCCGTCGTTTTGCTCAAGGATTAACACTGGATCATTTGGTTCATCTCGCCAATCAACGGCTGAAAAAATTGCACGGACGCTACGATTTGCAACGTAAAAACAGTGATGGTCTTGAACTGCAAGTGGTTGATACCTGGCAAGCCGATGCTATTCGTGATACCAAAACGCTTTCTGGCGGCGAAAGTTTTCTGGTCAGCCTCGCCTTGGCTTTAGCACTATCTGATTTAGTCAGCAATAAAACCAGTATCGATTCACTATTCCTGGATGAAGGCTTTGGCACACTTGATCAAGAAACCCTTGATATTGCGCTTGACGCGCTGGATCATTTAAATGCTTCCGGTAAAACCATCGGTGTTATCAGCCACATTGAAGCCATGAAAGAACGGATACCCGTGCAGATCAAAGTTAAAAAAATTAATGGGCTTGGGATAAGTAAACTCTCCCCTGAGTTTCGTTATGGTAAACAATAGCGGGAAACAATAAAAAGTATTCCTAAAGTGAATTGATTGCCGCCATTTTTTCCTTGAAAAGGATACTCCCGCCAGCATAAAGGCGGGAAAGAAATTCCGGCAAGGCATTACCCTTGCTGATTTTGAATGTATTGCGTGGCTTACTCTCGCCAACATACATCAAGAAGCAAGAACGTCCAACGAAATGATAATTCTTCGAGCTGTTTGTTATCCCTCTTCCCCTGATGTTAAAAGCGCGTTTTACTCATAATTAACATTCAGGAAGGAGAAGTCCGCAGGTTTTGTTAAAAACGATAGGTTTAACAGGTTTAACCTTAATAACTCATAAGCCGTTGACAACCCCTTTTAAAAATAAAGTTTTTTCCATCATATAAGATTTCAGGTAGCGTATTGTCTATTGATTGATTTTCTCTAATAACGCCTTATTTTCATCATCGATAGTAAAAGGTTTGTTAGATTAATCATCCAGAAAGGCGATAACAATTAAGTGGGTATTTAAATGTAAACCGAGAGCAAAAATAGTTTATAAAAATAACAACACAAATTGATTTGTGCATGAGATTACATTAAAGGCATGAAAAGAGACATGGCTTAAATTGAAGTATTTACAGGGTCTATTGTAAATAACCAGATTCGCATTCTGTTAAATCATTTTTTTGGATCTTTATGTCAACTTCCGATGAGCAATTATTTAATATTTTATAAACAAGTCTATTTCCCGATTGAGAACGTTATTAAAGCCAGTCTCTTTAAGAAAACAGCTTACCTAATCTATTCATATTCTTATTTATTCCCCCTGATTACATAAGCATTAATAGAGTCAAGTTTTTTCACTGATGGTTTTATGATTGGCAGGTTTTAAACTGTTATTAAAACGCATTATTTTAACATCGGGTTTTAATCGGTATAAAATTTTACCTGATTATCACTTAAATTCAGCTCCCATAGGCGTATACTTAAAATAAGTCTGTGTGGAGGTAAATGAAAATGGCTAAAAATCAGA
>NZ_JFGV01000098.1:0-14109 GCF_000612035.1 Photorhabdus aegyptia
GAAGCGTTGGGAATGTCTGTTGCAATTTTTTGTTCTAATGCTTGATTTAATTGTGCAGTAAGTTTGGCTATGTCCCCATTATCCAAAACTTCAGCGCCAGATTGTTCTGCAATAAAATTAGCTACAACAGATGATATTATAGATGACTGGCGTAATACCTTATTTAGTACATGAGTAGAAACATTCTCTGGTGGAAATCCCGTCTGTAAATTCTGACTTTCTTCATATTTATCTTGACTCACTACATTAGCATTATCACTAATAGAAAATGCTTTAAAATCATTCTTTTGATTCATATACCTTCCTTAAATAAAATAATACCATTTCATAATCAATATATTTAAATCAATATAAAAATAATCACCTTGCAACTCATGCCAATCAAAGTCTAGTTTAGAAAAAGAATAATGTGTTGTTCTTATTTCTTATAAGGTTAACTAATTTTGTATAATTGATTGCAATAAGAAATTTAATATCAAGAAGTTACTAATCTCTCCCCTCTTTCATTTCTTACTACAATTTTTTTATTCTAGGTTATAGACTGAATCTCTTTCAGTATCCTAACTCTAGCATCAACAAAACCATTGTATGAGCGATCTGTTTATTCAGGTTATTGGCCGTTCCGGCAACTGAACATCAGACTCTTGCAGAACGTCAACACGAATAAGTAATAGTCGGTATTTTTTCCATTCGAGCAGAGAGGCTTTCTCTGGCGACTTCTCAATCAACAGAGTTTTGTCGCAATGAGGGCGTTTCATTTGCTTGTTGTAACAATTCTGCTTGCTGTTGTTTTGCATCGTTGATTTGATGAAATTTTAAGAGATCGTTATCTTGAGGTTTTATTGTTTCAACTTATCGAGCTGTTAGTTTATATTTCTAGCATCCTTGCCCATCACGGCTATGAGGTACATTGATGAATAGATACCAGTAAACAATAGTGAAAATTGGTTAGGGATATTTCTTTAATTTTATTGGAAAAAGCAGAATTTATAAGACGTGATTACGCGATTAGGAGTAGAGGTGGCGGAGGAGGAGAGATTCGAACTCTCGGATGGTTTCCCATCGGCGGTTTTCAAGACCGCTGCCTTAAGCCGCTCGGCCACCCCTCCGCAATGGCGTGCACTATAAACAGCCCCGAGACAGATGTAAAGCCACCTCCTGTTCGATTGCCGTAAATTTACCCTTTTTATGGTTGTTGGCTTATTTTATCCGCATATGTGCATACCATTCTTGGGTACAGAAGTGATTTTTGCTAAATTACGGCTACTTTTCTTTGATGGTTATTAATGATTATGTTGGTATTCGAAGGTCAAGAAATCGAAACCGATGCGCAAGGTTATCTGAAAAACAGTAGTGACTGGCAGGAAGCAATAGCTTTACTCCTCGCCGAACAAGAAGAAATCACTTTGACTGAACAGCATTGGGAAGTCATTCGTTTTATCCGGGAATTTTATAAGGAGTTTAATACATCCCCGGCTATCCGTATGTTAGTCAAAGCAATCGCACAAAAGTATGGCGAAGAAAAAGGCAACAGCCGCTATCTTTACCGTCTGTTTCCCAAAGGGCCGGCAAAGCAGGCAACCAAAATTGCCGGGCTGCCGAAACCGGTAAAATGTATCTAATCAATAAACTAGCTCAGTGGCGGACGCTAAAATCTGCAACATCCTCCACTGTGCAGGGTTGAGATGAAAAGTTATCTATTCGAGCTCCCGGTGGGCCACCCTGCTCCAGCCAATGGGTTAATTTATTTAGTTGCTCACTGTCACCATAAGCTACGATTTTGACACTACCGTTATGCAAATTACAGACATAACCTGTCAGCTTATTAAATTTCGCCCAATGAAAAGTTTGATAGCGAAATCCAACTCCCTGAACCCGGCCATAAACATAAATTGTTATCCCATATTTAATCATAATTACCCCCTGTCAACCCAATCACCTTGCGGTATCGCTCACATATATAGTTAAGCACACGACTGCTAGTTGTGTTTTGTATTTACTACAGCTAACCTGAAATAGATGAAGACACGCTCGCAATAGAGACTTCAACCACCGGGTATGCTCTTGTAATTCACCTTATTGCCCTTATATCAATGTCAATGCAAGATCTTCTTTGGAGGTGACTATGATTATCGCCAGCAAATTCGGTATCGGCCAACAAGTACGTCACAAGCTTCTTGGTTATTTAGGAGTCATCGTGGATATTGATGTGGAATATTCTCTGGAACAGCCCCAAGACGATGATATTGCATCCAATGCTGCTTTGCGTTCTGCTCCCTGGTATCACGTTGTAATGGAAGATGACAACGGTCAACCTGTGCATACTTATTTGGCTGAAGCACAATTAGCCTATGAAATCTCTGATGAACATCCAGAGCAACCTTCCCTAGATGAGCTAGCAGAATCCATCCGCAATCAGCTACTGGCCCCAAGGTTGCGCAATTAATCCCCATTTATACCAAGGCAGTTATCGTGTTTTTAAGCTGCCTAGGCAGCCGATGCGGCCCATTAGCCTACACAATGTGCAAAGTACAGTGGGAGGAATAGGAGTCTCACATCCGAAAAACATGCCAAAAAAAGTCCATCTTAGCGGTAAGTCAACGGATTTATTTTTCATAGATGCTTCTAACTAAATTAAATCCAGAAACACCTTCAGCAGGAGAATTACTTTTACAGGGATTATAGGCTATTTGTTTTTGAGACCAGCGATCTCACTTCGGAATCGACTAGAAATTTGTGATAAGTGAGCCACTGAACGAGCTTGTCTAATTTTGTAATGATCAATGTATCACCTTTACGAAGGTAATCCATGCAAGACTGGTATTGTAGTCAATGGGCCGTTCTATCACTTCGTTTTTTTGATAAATACGTTCACATCTAGCTTGTTTTAATTTTTCAAGTGGGTACTTAACATCCAGAACTTATCAATAGATAATTAATTTTGACGAATATCGTTTGATTCGAACATACTGAACGAATCAAACGATATTTAATGGGGTACTAACAATGGACGCATTTTCTGCCAATAAAGCCAAAACCCAATTTGGTGACATGCTACTAAAAGCACAATTTGTTCCAATCCAGATCAATAAAAACGGAAATCCAGTTGCCGTAGGTATCTCTATTGATGAGTACGAAAATATTGAAGCACTCAAATTGAGGTCGTTACAGTCGAGAGCCGCTCAGATCGAAGCTAATATCAGGGTGAATAACACTGTTGATGGGGAAGTATTTTTTAATGAATTGGAATCAGGCCAATATGACTAGACCTTAAAATTTAAGGAGAGGCAAAATGTCCGCTATCGAGCTTAATGCAGAACAACTTCAGATGGTGAGTATCATCCATAACCATGCCATCCGGTATCCTCTTACAGAAACTGGGGATGAGCAATTACTGCAAACTTGCTATGGCTATATGGATATGTTTAAGCTGGTGATAAACAGCACGTCACGAATCCAAATAGATTACATTTGCCAGCAGTACGATGGATTTTATAGGTTCGCAAAACTCATGGAAATGCTGGCCTATGATACTATCAACGTTCCTAGGGATCATTAATTCAGCCAATTACTTATGTCGAATACCGCTTAACACTGGACTCTCAGTCCAATCTTATCAAAATTCGCTGCTTTACCGTGAAGCAGTGGGGAGGCTCAATCGAAAAAATCCTATCCGAGATCAACGTCTACTAGCTGAAACGCCTACCTACGTAAGTCCAGACCAGACGTTTTATAGTGGAGGTATTGAGCGTTTCCCATGTCAGTCACGTTATTTATTCCGAGGTTCATGAGCAACAATTAGTCGTTTTTGACAGTCATATTGTACATTTTTAAAATGTACAGATTATTATATCCCTATATCTAATGTACTATTTTAATATGTACAAAATGAAGGGGATAATCATGCTTCAGATCCCAGTAGAGACCAATAACCGCATGTCGTTGCTATTGCCTCTAAAGAAAAATCATTATTGATGAGAGTGAACGGTTGGAACTGACAGAAAGAGACAGTTTATATGTACTGGAGCTTTCAGATAATCCACCGAGTCCCAATGATAAGTTGATGTCTGCTGCTTTTGCGTTACCGAAGCTATCATGACGTTACCATCATGGTACGAAGAGCCTGTCGGCAAGTTTCATGATCGAACAGCATTCTATTGTGGCAATAACTTGTTGAATCAGTTTTTATATCGCCATGCAAGGCAGAACTACGAGAAAGGGGGCGCAAAAACTTACCTTGCAGTCAGTGACTATAATCAAAAGATCCTTGGTTACTATAGGTCTTAGCCTTGCATTTGTAGCCTATGAACGTACTCCTGACGTGATTAAATTTGATCTGGTACGGCATGAAGTGCCTATTTTTCGGTTAGGTCGTCTGGCTGTAGATGTTTCAGAGCAGGGACAAAGACTTGGCAGTCAGTTATTACTCGCCGCAGGGCGATGCAACTTGTTAGTTGCAGCTCAGATAGGTAGGTGGGATAGCGTTCTAATTGATGCTAAAAATGAACGTGTTGCTCACTGGTATGTGTAATATGGTGCGATTCCATTACTAGATTCCTTTATCACTTTTGCTACCGTTTAAAACAATCCATGCAGTGCTGATGGTAGCAAGGAAACTTTGAATGAATAAATCAACTTATTCCTGAAAATTACAACTACCCCTAGTATTTCTGTTAAACAGTAAGGAAATGTTTATGTCATTTTTAGAAATAGGAGGTGAGATAATCCGTAGTACTCCGCAGGAGATACTCAGCTTCAGCCTTACGTTGACCCCTTCCAGGATAATAACAAAACTATAGTCGTGCTTGTTCACACAACACAGGTTGTTTTCCCTTTACAACTTGACCCATAAAATTTTCTCAGGAATGTTATTTTTCCGAAAAAGTTAGCGGTTATTGCAGCTACCCGGTCACCTCCACAATTTATCGGGAAAAGGATTTTAAAGGACGTTAAGAGCAAATCAGAAAAGTAAAAGACAGGATAAGAGCGACTAGCCTAACGTTCGAAACCGGGTAGGCTATCAACTCACAGATATGTACTGTGAGTCAACCGAGGCTCTTTCAGTTATTGATTATTGATAACAGGGAAAGCCTAACTCATTTTCAGCTAATGGAAAAGGCTTACGGATAATGAAAGAACAATCTTTACCCATCGTTCCGTGGATTGGTGGTAAACGCCGATTAGCAAAACATATTTTACCGTTATTTCCTGAGCATACCTGTTATGTCGAACCGTTCTGCGGTGCTGCTGCTCTGTATTTCCTAAAAGTACCAAGTAAGTGTGAAGTGATTAATGATATTAATGGTGAGTTGGTGAATCTTTATCGCGTGATAAAACATCATTTGGAAGAGTTTGTTCGGCAATTTAAATGGGCATTGGTCAGCCGCCAAATTTATAAATGGATGCAGATTACCCCTGAAGAAACGCTAACCGATATTCAGAGAGCAGCGCGTTTCTACTATCTCCAAAAGCAGGCATTTGGCGGTAAGGTGGCTGAACATACTTTCGGTACTTCCACCACCAGCCCACCGCGATTTAATTTGCTCAGAATAGAAGAAGGGTTATCAATGGCTCACCTGCGACTGACAAGAACTATCATTGAAAATATGAACTGGGCACAATGCGTCCAACGGTACGACAGGCCACATACGCTGTTTTACTGTGATCCACCGTATTGGGGGACAGAGGGATATGGCATAAAGTTTGAGCTTGATAACTATGATCTGTTAGCAGAACTAGCGCATACCATCCGAGGGAAAATGGTAATTTCAGTGAACGATATTCCAGAAATGCGCAAGGCGTTCAAAGGGTTGACAATGCAAGTAGTTAATATCGGGTACAACTTGAAAGTTACGGGGAAAGTCAAACAGAGTAAGGAGCTGATTATTTGTAACTTCTAATAACCGAGAATGGCAAGGCAATATATTTGCTTTGCCATTTTTTACCTTTAACCTAAGCCAATAGGTACATTCTGTTGTTCTAAACAAACCAAACAGATTGGCTAGCTAATTTAGCTATAGATAAAATTGTTTCGTTATCCCCTATATCAGGAAAACAATTATTTCCATTGTCCGTATAATCATTGGGAAGTTTGGCATTTTCATCAATATGAAATTTGATGGTTGTGCATGGAAGGATAGCTGTTTTCGTGAACTGTGATGTCAGTAACTTGATCGGAGTATTTATCCAATTCTGGGCATATTTTCTTCATAGTTGGCAATAATTGGATCATTGTTGTTATGGCTGGAGCTTTTTCAGACTCAATCTGAACGCTATTTCCTGTCTCATCATCGCACTCCATTGTGAGAGTTACGCACAGCTCATACCCTTATATGAAATAGAAAATAACTATATTTTTAAGAATTTCTACGTCGTAAGATTACATCTATGGTATCAATAACATTCTGATTTTCATCTATTATCCTATTTTCTATCTTCCTGTCCTTGTCCATTTTTTTTCCACAAAGTGTTATCAACACGACCCAAGAAATAAAGATTATCAATGTCTTATCATTAAGAACCAATACATTAGTAGGCCCTTCACCAAAAAACATCATATAAGCGTTCCATAGGACAAACGTGAATGCTATAAGCACGAGGCTAAATAACAGCAGGCAAGGTATATTGATGTAATAACGCCATTTAGCATCTTTATTTTTTATAAGTAATTCTCGTTTTATGGCAAGTAACTCCCGACTATCCCTTTCATGAAGCTCACGCGAACGAGATGGCGTGGGGTTAATATTGACAACTGAACCTACATGAATAGAGCCATGATTATTGCCACCAACGCTGATAGTTATCTGTCGCTCCTGCCCATCTTGGGGAAGTTGTTTAAGGCTATCAAAAACTTGTCCTGCTAATGTTTGTAATTCTTCATCTCTTTTGTCCATGAAAATCCTTTATTTTTTAATGATTAACAACCAGTTTTAATACTCTCTCAATTCTACTGTCATCGACAACCGACTCTTTAATTAAAAAGTTATATATTTTTGATGATTGCAGGACAAGTTCATCCGGCGTCCAACGGCGATTAGCCTGTTGTGCCATCGAATCTAGCTTATGAGCAATTTTTCCCAGTAATTCTTCATCTATCTCACTGTTTTTGTAAACGGTAGAGACTGACTGTTGAACTTGCCCTGTTATCAGGTACAACACATCAAGACCCTCTTTTGCCCAAAGGCTTATAGCGTCAGCCCCTGGTGCAGATTCGTCTTTTTCCCACCTTATCTGTGACTTTCTTGATGCACCAACCATCTCCGCGAAATCAGACTGACTAAACCCCAATCGTTCACGCTCTTTTTTTAATCTCTCACCAAGAGACATTTTTGTCACCAAAACCCTTTACAAGTCCCATTTATGAGTCAATAATATCACGTATTATACAAATAATCGATAAATCAGATACCTATACCGATAATAAAAATATAACCCTCATTTCTGAGGAGGAAAACATGTTACTAAAAAAACAAGTGTTATTTCCAGCTACGAAAAAGCACTTTGGTTTATTTCGTGATCCATTTGAAGACAGTGCAATTCAAAGTGCTGAAGATGTTTTTGTGACTCCAGATAGCCGTTATGTACGAGAAGCCATGTATCAAACAGCACGCTATGGTGGTTTTTTGGCAGTATCAGGGGAATCGGGTTCAGGTAAAACGACACTGCGTCGTTATCTTATTGACCGTATTAACAGGGAAAATACTCCCGTTATTGTTATTGCACCCTATGCATTAGCAATGGAAGACAATGACGTAAAAGGTAAGACCTTGAAAGCATCAAACATTGCTGAATCTATTGTGAATACCTTATCGCCATTGGAAAACCTGAAACGATTCTTTGAACTGGAAGATGGATTTAAAAAACTGTTATCGATCATTTGGATTGGTCAGCCTGATTTGGAGTTGACGCTTAATTTCTGGTTTTATTAATTTCAAGTTAGTTACAACAAGGATAGCGCATACCATAACCAAAGAAATGTAAATCTTCGAAATATTAAGTCCGGTATTTCATTTCCGATCTACTTGAAAAAAGGTTTCTTTGTTGAGGAAAAGAAGAAAATAATGTTGGTATTAATAAATGCATTCATTAAGTAACAGGTAATTAATATGGTAAAAAGAAAAATTCTGTTTAAAGATAAATCTGATTCCTACACTCCGAAATTATGTAAGTAAAGCTATTGTAAAAGACATGAATGGAATATCAATTAATTCAGGGAAAAAAGGTTTTTCAATTATCCTATTTGAACATAAAATTAAGGAACATACTTATGAGAATAACATGTAATCACTGCAAACAACCTGTTGAAAAAATGAATTTAAAACAAGCCAAGGTTATCCAGACTCCTGAGTTTGATGAGTGGGTTGTTGATTTAATTTTAGTTTGCCCACATTGTAGTCAGCAATATGGTGTATCTGTAGCAACATGGAATTTACAGCCACTGGAGACCACTCATGGATAAAACGGCCGTAAGGTTCAGTAGTTGCTGGCTATTTTTGTTGACTCAATTAGAGAGTACATAGCAAAGGATGAATAAGATGGCAAAACAGAAATTTATTCAGCTTATTCATATTGCACGTAGTAACCTAAAACTAGATGAAGATACGTATCGCCAGATGCTACTTTCAGAAACTGGAAAAGTCTCTACGCGGAAAATAGATATTCCGCAGTTAACTCGCGTTTTGGAAGCCATGAAAAAGCGCGGTTTTAAGATTAAAACTTCCAGGAAATTCAAAACATCACGTCCATTAGATAGCCACCCTCAATCAAAGAAGATACGTGCATTGTGGTTGGAAATGGCATGTTCATAATAGTTCTGAACAAGCCTTAGCTAACTGGGTTAAGTGTGAAACGGATATTGATGGTTTACAGTGGTTGGATTTAGACCAAACCAGCAGCATTATTGAAAAACTGAAGAAGTGGCAAAACCGCGTCACGAGGAAAAAATATGAATGATGTGAATAATTTTCGTAGCAAAGCTCCTGATCTGCTGGTCGAACTGGCACAGCATACAGCCTGCACGGTCCGTGAAATAATCCATGTTGAGCCTGCGTTAGCCGAACAAATTGGTGAAGCTGTTGCGAACCATATGATGCAGGTTTGGGGCGGTCAGAATGTCTATTTTCCTATGGGCATGGTTTGGAAAGTCAGCCTCCGTGATCGTGAGATTTTCAACGAATTTAACGGTAAAAATCATCATGATCTGGCTCGTAAGTTTGGTGTTTCTATTCAATGGATTTACAGCGTAGTGAAACGTATCCGAAAGGAGGAACAGGATCGCCTGCAAGGTAAGTTATTCAATAACGAGTCATCAAACTAATTGAGCTTAGTAAAATCAGATGGCAGACTAAACATGATTCTCGTTTGGTTTGCCTTTCAAATACTGAAAAGGATTTACAATTGAATCTCCATAACTTCCCACTTAGTCCAAGTTTTTCCCGTAATTGTCTTTCAGTTTCTTTTCAAATATCTTACTTTTAGTCCAGCAAGTAACGTTGCATATCATCCAACGTTCAGATTCATCATATAAGTACAATATGGCAGTCAAATGACACAACAAGATAATAGTAACCAGTGTAAACCAATTTTTGGTAAAGCTAATATGCTTTTAACGATGCAATATCTTGGTAGAAGATCAAGTATACTCACAGATATTGATGCTATCGTATGTGACCCTTTTGTTGGATTATTAGATCGTCATACGCTTGTGAACGAGTATGAGCCCTATGCATATAGAATGATGTCTGTATCATATGACTTACCAGAATGTTACGAACTTGAAAAAGATATTTAAATATTACACATCATGAACGTCTTGGCCCTAATGGTCAGAATGTAACATTTAGAGCCACTCAATATCCCTTTCTACACCAACACGAAATGACAAAAGATTTATGTTCAAAAAAACAGCTCGCTCAGGAACCTTTATCGATAACATGAAACTCCCTGTTCACCGGTGGTTTCGCTATTCCGCTGGTTTTTCGGCTGAGTGGATATATTCTGAGATTTTAAAATTTCAAGACGAAACGGGCAAAAAGGCGATAATTCTTGAACCTTTTGCTGGTTCAGGTACAACCAATATTGCGGCCGATTTTTTTAATGTGAGATCTTTCGGATTTGAGGGGCATCCCTTTGTAGCAAGGATCGCAAAAGCTAAACAGCTTTGGTATTTAGATACGAACGACCTAAATAATGCAGGAGAAGAACTTATCGCATACGCATCGTCTTTAAAGGCAATGCCGGATCCTACTCGCTACAATGAAAGTAATCTTTTGGGAAGATGTTACTCCTTTGATTCATTTAACAAGCTTGAACGATTAAAAATTGCATATGAGACATTATCTAATGCTGACCTACACTGGGAGTTAATCAGGCTAAACATAACATCAATACTAAGAGCGTGTAGCCATGTAAATACAGCTCAATGGCAATATGTATTACCCAATAAATCCAAATCTAAAGTACTTGATCCCTTTGATGCCTTCCTTGGAAAGCTTGAAATGATGAGAACCGATATGCTTCATGCAATTTCGTCAGGTTGGAAGAACTGCTCGCATATTGAATACAAAGATGTGAGACAACCGTTTAAAGCAGAAAAGTGTAACTTGCTAATTTCATCACCGCCATATCCTAATAACTATGATTATGCAGATGCAATGAGACTAGAGATGATGTTTTGGGGAGAGATAAATGGTTGGGGTGACCTCAAAAATGTTGTCAGACCTTCACTGATGAGATCATGTTCTCAACACTCATCTTCAGATAAAATCGATTTGGATGAAGTTCTCAGCAATCCACTTCTCTATCCAATAAAAGATGAAATATCTGATGTAACCAAAAAGTTAGACATAATAAGACATAGTAAAGGTGGTAAAAAATCCTATCATACAATGATTGCAGCTTATTTTTTAGATATGGCCAAAATATGGGTAAATATTCGTAAAAATATGGAGAAAGATTCAAAAGTCTGCTTTGTTATTGGTGACTCCGCACCATACGGCATATATGTTCCTGCTGAAAAATGGCTTGGGGAACTTGCTGTTTCTGCTGGTTTTTCCTCCTTTAGTTTTGAAAAGCTAAGAGATAGAAATGTTAAATGGAAGAATAGAACACATACAGTACCTTTACATGAAGGTCGTTTGTGGGTTTGGAATGGAAAATACAAAAAACACTCAAATATGTAGTTATAACCCCTTTATATGGACATAATTTTCAATTTCAAACTTTATTGCTTGTCTAAGTATCAGGATTCTCTTTAAATGAGATTAAAATGGCGCTACATCTTATGTCACTCATAATCCTATGTATAACAACGGGTTGAAGAAGGCTATGTGTAGCAGAATTATGAAATAATGAAATGGACACCTCCCTAAAACGGCTTCAGTGAGCCATGCTGAATACATCAGCAAAAATATGAAGAGATGTCCAATGGAACAAGTTATCGGCATTGATCTGGCAAATAAAAATGGCCGAATAGCCAGGGCTCTGGTCAGCCAACAATCGAGTGATGAACCACGATGAGTGACCCATGATGTAAATGATGTAGAAGTCCATAAGTTGATGTACTGACAGGTAGAACCGACTCTCTGTGAACCTGGTAAATAACTCAGTCTATCGAGGCTGTTGAAATAATGAGGGCAGAGAGTGCGGATTTTCATCCGGGCTCATTGCAGCCGAATATATGTTTGCGACTACGTTGTCAGAAAAATTTACTCACCTACTTGAATTGAATCGGTGTCCATATAAACAAGTGGTTTTTAAACAGACATGGGAGGCGGCTACGAAACAGTAGCTTCGTAAGCTAAACTATAAAGGTGCCCAACATTTAGAGAAAATCTTTTTAGGATCCCAATTCTTTATGGATTTTAAAAAATCATCTATCTTTTTAAGACGAGAAATAATTTAACTAATGATCTTGCGGTCGCGTTTTGGTATAAACAAAACGAACTTGATAAAATACACTTTACTTGTTAATAGTATGGACGTATATCAATCCTAGTGTAAATGGGGAAAATATCAGCCTTTATCGGAGAATAAAACAATCAATATCGCTAAAACTTTTCACGCGTTGGAAACAGAGCTTATGGAGCTACGAGTCCAGCTGGCCTCTGTTGTTCCGCTTAAGGCATGTGTATGCGTGCTCCCTCCGATTGAAGCAGGGAGTGAAAATTTACCGATAAATCATATTCAACCTGAACTTCGTTTCGGTCATGCAGCTGTTCATACAGCTTGCTCATCTTTCTCGGATCTACATATCCGAGATGGACTTTCACAAAAATCATCACGTCGCACCACCGGCATCCTGTGGTATGCGAGCAACAATGAGCAGTTTAAACAGAATATAAAGGCTCTGGTTGAAGCCATTAACAAGAAAAAAAATGCAATTCAGAAATATATAACGCAAAACTATACCGGACATCAGCGCTTCCAGACCCTTCATAATGCCTGTCCAGGAGTTATGACTCTACATCTGTACCGTCAGTTACGGTTTTGGTGTGATGAAAACATAGAGCTTGTCAGCTTCGGTTGGAGGCAAAAAAGTCTCTTCAGGGCTACTAATAAAGCCGAGCTTTTGGCTCAGATGGAAATTGAAAGTGATGCTTCAGCAGATAAAGCGGTCCCGATGATGCAAATGATAAAACAAATTATCAATGTCCCTGAAGAACGACTTCGTCTACGTCGTCCGGTGAAGGTACAGCCTACGGCAAACATCGTAATTCGTCGCCCTGATATGCTAGGGCAGGTTGAGCGCATTACAGTAACGTCCATAATGCCATTTATCATTATTCAAGATGAGCATCTTACAATTCGGCCACTTACTGAATTTCGTCCACAAGTAATCAAACCGCGTACTGATCGAGTTAAAACTAAGGTAATTGGAACTTTACACGGTGAAAGTATTGAGGTGATTCTATAATCTCTCACAAAAGAAGGTCTTATAATTCTGCTATACACATGGTTTTTGACTCTTACTACATATAAGGTTGTACATTGTGCAAGATGTAGCACTATTTTGGGATGTTATTTAGGATAACACCGACATGAAAGGAGTATTTTTTTCCTCCATAAATTAATTAATATCAACGAACTATGTAAAGCTATCGAGGATATACCTACTATAACAACGAGCTTATCAACTTAGAATTAAAAGATTTTAGTCTACCCCTGCATTCATTGGTTACTTAGTGTAAGTCGTTCAGTATCAGCATTAGGGGGTAGTACATGACAGGATTCTTTCAGATTAGTCACTGTATTTGAAATTTATATTAATCTTCATTTTTTCTACATAAAGAGTTACCTCACAAATCTACCATTCTGGACAACCTATTATCAATAACGGAATCTATGGTCACTCCCGTTTTCCAAGCAGAACCCTAACAGTACCTTCTTCGTCTCCAACAGGAAGCGTAATATTATGGAATAATGCTTGTTTTGTTTAAACCACTTGATGTTCTTGGTGTTGTAGCGGCGTACCAATGGTGGATAACCTTTCAAAAGATGGAACAGCAATCGCTGATCTCCTTGAGTTGTGTTCAAAAGCCTATCGATGACCAGCCTGATTTTTCCGGAAAGTTGCTAGCATAACGACTCGAACAGTCTCTCATGAACATTGGAATAAACACTAATAATCAAGCGTTCCATGACGCTTGGCCCCAGCAGCACAATTTTGGCGTTCAACAAATCCTGTTCGGGAGACAACAGTAACTCTTCCGGCAGTGACCTTGCTCAGCCTACTTGGATAACCATTTTTCCAGACTAGTTTGTTCGGTATCTTTGTATTTAAAAAAACCAGATAAGTCAGGATGTTTTTGCGCTGTTTGGAAAAGGTGGCATTTTGATCTGAGATATTGATGGTCAACGATGGCAGTAGATCTACCTGGTTGTTGAAGTAGCTTACAATGAGTGACGAGAGGTCGTTGACCTCCACAAAAATCTACTATTACAGTCGAACAGTATAGGGCTAGTATATCAACACGTAAAAGATACATTGTGGCATGTGGGGAAAACATCAAAATTAATTTATGGGTACCGATATTCGCTGATTATTTAAGCGATATCTTTTTACTCTGAACACATGTTTCAGCAGACCATTTAACCAAGTCAATCGTCGAT
>NZ_JFGV01000097.1:0-14409 GCF_000612035.1 Photorhabdus aegyptia
TGACAGGAATGCAATCTTACCACCATGAGCTTTTGAGTTTATTAGGCGCACAATATAAAGCGGTTTATTCCTGAATTAGGTGCGGAATGAAGGTTGTATTGTATTAAAATGGTAAAACTTTCTATTCTGTGACTTATGTGGATAAAGTCCATTTCGTCCCGTTTGATTGATGCATAGGGGCGATATCAACCATTGGAATAACAAATTAGCGTTTATTTATCAGGAGACAAATATGGGGCAGTGGCGATCACGATTTAACGGTCGAATAATATTACTATCGGTAGTTGTATTCTCATTTTCAATATCTGCTATTGCCGCAGGGCCTGATTGTTCAGATATAAATGGATGGGCAACGCAGCTTACTGCGAATAGTTTGAATGACTTTGGTATTGATAGAAATAATATTGATTTCGATAAAACGCAAACATCATTAATTCTTTCTGAGAAATTAAATAAAAGTGAAGTAGCTATTATTCTACAACATGAAATAGCTAAGGCTGAAAGGGACAAAGTACTGCATGATAAACATGAGTTTGATGATGTTTATTTATCTCAGCCGATTTATAGGCAAATGTATTATGTAACATTATATCAAGAAATTTAAATAATTTTTCAAAATAATAGATTCCTTGAAGGGAGCTTAGTCCAATTTTGGCGTTCTGATCAATCGCCAAAAATCACTAAAAGGACTGAGTTACGCCAATTATAGTACCCATATCCCAAAATGAGCGAAGCTTAATATAAAAAATTATTCAGACAACTCAAGACAAAAATTACTAATATATATGGGATCATAAAGTACAATCACATCTAAATAAGCTGAAAAAATAAACAAAAAAAATTAAATATGAGGATGAAACATAAACGAATTTGGATGGAAACTCAACTTTTGGAGTAAGTATTATAAGCGGGGTTTTTGCGTGTGGATAATATTTAATTATTCATACGATTCTCCTAGTTTTGTAACAGTAGTAATACAAAAAAACTTGCTATTAAAATAGATAATAAAATCTATAATAGCACTGTGTCGGAATAACCATTTTTGCAAAAATAATATAATAACTCACTCGACACGATTACGTGAAACGCTAGGTGTAATCTAGATAATTATTTTTGCAATTATATTCTATAAGGAACATATTATGAAAATTTCTCCTCTGAACTTTCCGCCTATTAACGTTACTATCCCTGGCAGTGATGGTTATAAATTTCACTTTGAAGGGCGTGTAACTTCAATTACTCAGGGCCACATAACTGCCTCAGGATTGGCAGATTTTATAGATGTGCCGATTAATTGGGGGGCAGGTGCCATTTCTGGTGCTGAAAGAAACTTTGATATTCCTTTCATCAATTTTGGCGATTTTAATATTAAAGTCGATTCGATAAGAGCTGACAATATTATCAATGCTATTCCTGGTTTTACGCATGAACAAAAGGCTAAATTAGAAAGCATTATTACTGAACAGAAAGCATTAACTAATAAGACCCCTCAAGAAGCGACAAAAAATTTAGCGGGTATGACGCTTGAAGAACTAGTTTTATATCAACGTTACATCTCAGAATTTCAAAAATCCAAATCTGAAAAAGCAATTGAATCAGTGAATAAAGCACTTAATATTATTAACAATACACCTGAAGGATTAACGTTAATTGATGCTAATAAGTACCCTTACGATAAGAAACATACGACAAATGTGGGCATAATTAAATTGACATCTAGGGTAGTGATTAATTCCCAGAAGAATTTAGATGATTTTTTAAATAGTGAGATTAAAAAGTCTGATGATTTTTGGAATGAGATTGGAAATAAATATCGAAGAGCTGTTAGAAATTTGTTTTTGTATTATAAGGAAATGAAAGCTAAATTAAGTAGAGCGCTCACTACAGAAGTCGCTCGATTAAAAAGAATTAAAGAAGATCTTGAAAAATCAAGAATAGAAATTAATGAAGCTATTCATGACGGTCAAAACACAGCAATTCCGCCTTCGGTGAAGCAATTAATTTTTGCCAAGTTGTACCCGAAAGAAGCGTTCGAAATTGGCCTTTTTAGTCAGGGTTCGACAAATATCACCACCAATGCAGTGCGCTTTGCAACCCAAGGTGATGAGAAAAAAGGGGGATTCACTCAACTCAAGGACATGCAGGGTGAAGGAACGCAGGTGAATGCTTTTCGACATACTATTTGGCAGGCTACTCTGTCAGCCAGATATGGGGAAAAAATTGCTAAACATGCAGGTGATGCACATGAAGTTGACCCTCGGGTTGATCTGAATATCCGGCAATTTGTAGTTCTCAATGATGCTGATCAGACTATTGATTTACTTAATAACCAAATAGGCCGCCATATTGGGTTGAGCTCAAATACAACATCAATGAAAATGTTAGCGCTCATCGCATTAGAAAAATTTCATAAAGAAGGGTTATATGTTGCCGTTAAGAATGCTCATGGTTATGAAGTTGTTAAAGAAAAAATTTCCGATGTACAATACGCTTATATGAAGTCTGTATTTGAAAGCCTTGATGAAAACGGCAAATAAAACAGTATAACTTATTGAAAAATAATAGCTAATACAAAACCTCAGATGAAGATCTGAGGTTTTGTGTTAAAAGCAGAAAAAATTATGGCATATGGTTACTATGTATAACTTATACTATATCTATCCTGATATAAAAGACATTCAAAATCCTCAAAAAATAATTACTAATAAGTGACATTTTATTATAATATAAGAAAGAAGTATGAATAAAAATTAGTTATGTATAAGGAGAAAATTGAAGATGAAATTAATGAATAAAAATTTATCTATTGTTTTAATCATATTTTCTATTTTTGTCTCTGTTTATTTTATTTTTTTCAAAAAATGGGATGTTAGAGAGGCCATTGCCGATTATACCAATGAACATTGCCAAATAAATCAGGAATGCTTAATTGATTTAAGTAAAATAACACCATTTCATTGGGATCGTGCCTATATATTCCCTACAGGAACTCGTCCTAAATCTATAGAAAAGGCGATTGGTATGCATTATCAATTTATTGATGTTGGGGTGAAATTTATTTTTATCAAAAACAAAGAAATCGTTTATTTTGAAGAATACTTCCCTTATCCTGATTATCGTGACAAAAATCAAATTGTACCTAATTTTGCCAGTTTACTATATCCAGAGAGTAATTTCCCTGAATATTACTTTTTAACAAAAGAAAACAGTCAACTGTTTATCAAAAGATATCATGGCACATCGAGCAAACGTAAGCGTAATATGTTCTATGAGATATCTCCCTCAAATGAAAATCAATCCGAAAAAAATAACCTATATAAGGAATAGTTGCTTATTTTTATAGAAAATATTGTTGGAAGTGTAAGACGCTATGGTTTTGCTTTACAGTTAGCGGGCATTTTATGATGGTTTAAAAGGCATGTTGGCTCTACTATGGTATGAAAGTGGAAAAATATATAACCTGCAATTTACTATTTTGAAAAGTTGTTTATTGTCAATTGGAATTATTGAAATATTCAATATACGTAGCAATAAAAAGATCCCTCATTTGAAGGATCTTTTATAAAAGAACAAATTAATCAGATTTACGATTAATTATTTCGCCATTAGTTGTACTAGCTTCGGTTTCATTACTATACGTTTTCACCAAAGGTATTTTGCCGGACAATACACCTTCCTGAACTGCTTTAACAATTCCGCTAACAGAATCAGGTAATGCAACGTTACCGCCTTTACTATTGTCATAGCTAGTAACAGATTGTTGTTCCACATTTTGGGTATTAAGAATGACATTACCTTTCTCGCTACCAATTTGCCCGCCAATCAGATGAGTATTTCCTTTTACATCTAAATTAACCCCTTGATTACCGGAAATAACCGATTGTTCGCCGACATTTTCTCGATCTTTAATATCGACATTGCTTTTAAGTTTACCTGTAACCCCATTAATACCTTTAATATTATTAAGACTATCAAACGCAGAGGTTAATCTTTCCTGCCATCCTTTCGGTTGTGGCTCTTCGGTTGGATTTTTAGATGGATCATCTTTCAATACCTCATCTTTCGACACATCGTCTTTAGACGGATCATCCTTAGTTGTTTCGTCTTTAGGGATATCGTCACTTTTTACTTTGGATTCTTTAGTGTAATTCACGCCAGCATCAACACCGACATTTAACCCATGTTCAGTATCCTTACGGCTTTCAACGCGTAGATCACCACCAATACTGCCTGTTACCTGATCCGCTTCTATTCGTGCTCCGGCAACTGTCGTATCCCCGCCGCTGTTGATCACGACATTTTCACCTTTGATATGGCTATTACGTTGGGTTGTTGCTTGCAGGCGATCAATACCTGCTTTGACTTCCCCGCCGAAGTTCTGTTTTGTGGTCGTGGTGGTAGTGTCATCCTCAGCTTTCTTGATCGAATTTGCATTCCCCCCATTGCCTTTCAGGTTAAATTCCCAACCATCGTTATTAGTGCGGTCCTGAGCAGATACCAGTTCAACATTACCTTGTTTAGCATTCAGGTTGATTTGCTTACCGGTCACTTCAGCGCCTTTCAGCGTCAAGTTATTGCCTGCATTTAGATTGATGCCTTGTTTACCGCCAATCTCACTGACCTGAGCTGTGGTACTATTCTTGCTATCCGTGTTGTAACCGCCGCCAAGACCGATATGAACATTCTTGCCCTCTGGCGAATTCCCCCCTTTAGCAGAAGCTTCGCCGTTATAACCGGTCGCTGTTTTCGTTACGCTATTGGTGGCGTTATCAAAACGGATATCACCTTTAGCATCGATATTGGCTTTGCCAGAGCCAGCATTCAGAGATGTGCCTTGATATTCAGCATCCCTTTCGACGCGAATATTAATATCATCCGCTGCGGTAATCCGGCTGGTTACTGCTTCGGTTGTCACAGTATGGCTGCTTTGTGTGCCGCCTTTGCCTTTACCATTACCGGAGATATCTTCACCGGTGGTGGTGTAAACACGTAAGTCAGCATTGCCGCGGGTTTCACTGTGGCTGCTTTCGTGATGATTCTGTGCTGCTTCACTGTTATGGCTACCGGCAGTCAGTGTAACGTTACCCTTATCAGCACGATATTGAGTACCTTGGTCATACAGTTCGCCGTTGGTTTTAATGACGATATCGCTAGCCTGAACAGAAGTCACAACCGCTTCGGATTTTTTGTTCGCGGTTACGATGCTACTGCCGTTAGCGGCAATATCCGCTCCGAAATTGGGTGTGCCTTTTTTGGTTAAAGTGCCATCCAGCGCAGATTTAGCAGGTTCTTTGACCACTTTCTCCATTGGGCGAGTGACCGCGCTATAATCGACATTGACACCAATATCTGTGCCAACTTGTAGTTTGTGGTTGGTATTTGCTGTCGTATTCGATACGGCCAGATTGCTGACTTTGCCTGCCTCAGCGGTATAAGCGCCACTGACTTCATGCTTCGTCCCTTCCTGAACCAATTCACCGTTGGCTTTAATGTTCAAATTACCTGCGATCTGAGAACCGGAAACAACGGCAGTCGTACTGGTATGATTGTTGTTGTTACCTCCATAACTACCATAAATACCGGAACCGACTTTATCGATTCCTCCGGTAAGATAGGCGCCAACGTATTTTTTACTCTGAGATTTCTCTTCGGATTTTTTATTATCCGCGGCTAACAGATGAACATTCGCACCGGTGATCTTAGCATCACCTGTAGTCGTCACCAGATTGGAACCACGCAGGGTGACATCTTTATCAGCATCGAGAGTGATGCTACCTCCACTTAACGTGGAAGCTTGCTGTGTTATCGTCTGATTTTTTTGACTGTTACTGGTATGTTCAATACCTATTCCGGCACGATACTGTTTATCCCCCTTTGGTTGGAAGTGGATTTGCGGCTCCAGAGAGGTGCTTTGTTTATCAACCTGTTTCTGTTCGCCATAAGAGAGCACGTTGACATTACCGGATGTGTTCAGGTTAAGCGCACCGCTACTTCGCACCTGACTGCCAATAATATTGATATCTTCATCACTGAGTAATTTGAGATCCGCTTCAGAAACCAACTCGCTGCCATGAGATTTCTGTTGCTGGCTATTGGCTCTTTTTGAGCTGTTAGTGATGTTGAGTACGGTGCCTGTTCGCTCATCAACTTTCTGGTCGATATAACTGACCGCATTATCGATGGTTACTTCACCACTATTAGCATGTACAAAGGCACCTTGAGTCGCTTTTACTTTACTGCCGGTAATCGCTATACCTTCATGACCTGATAGCAATAAACGCCCATTGGCCGTCAGTTCAGACGCATGGCTGGTTTCTTTCAACTCACTATTGTCTTTATTCTTGCCGCCGCCGATACCGCCCCAGTATCTTTTATCATCACGTACAGCAGCGCTGTTAGCCGTTTTCTGAACATCGATTTTCAGCTGTTTACCGGCTTCCAGTGTCAGATTTTGACCTGCATGGACTTTCGCCCCCAAAATCTCGGCGTGATCTCCCGCTTTAATATCAAGATTACTACCTGCTTGTAATTCACTGGCAATTAAGCGCTCGGTCTGTTTACTCTCTTCCCAATTTCCGGTCTGCAATTTAGCCGTTTGATTTTTTTTATAACCTTTTTCTGATGATGTTTCTATTTCAGTTAAACCGGCAATCTGCACATCCTTTTTCGCGGTAATAGCCAGCTTATCGTTGGCATTTATTTGACTGCCTCGGATCTTAACATCGCCTTCAACGGCATTTAAATTCACATTCTGCCGGGCGGTTATCGTATTCCCTGCCTGATGTAGTTTTTCACTTTCCCGAGTCACCTCATTACGCCGGGAATAACCCCATTGGTTATCAATATTTTTAGTGGATTGCTTTAACTGCTGCCCATCTAAAGTCAGATTAGCGCCACTCAGATTAACATCATCACCCACGATATCAGTGGCTGCAATTCGGGTATTATTGTTGGCGACCAATGAGATATTTTTGCCTGCTAGTTGAGTGCGGGCAAGTGACTGGCTACTTTTACTCTCATTGGTATAAGAACCGCTGAAATAGCTTTGGTAATTATTGCTACCATCACGGCTATATGCTGATTCGCTGACTTTACCTTTTACTTCAATATTATTACCTGTGAGCGCAACATTTCCGCCTTGCAGGTGTGCCGCTTCTAAATTGAGATTACCGTGGGAATTAACCGTAATCTCATCACTGGCAGTGAGAGAACCTTGCAAATTAACTCCACTGCCTTTTGCCGTATTAAGTAGACGGATACGTCCGGCTTGCATACTGCCGAGATAATAGCTATCCAGCACATCGGTTAACTCTTGTTGAGAATCAAAGATTTCTCCTGTGGATGAAGTTTTATTTTCACCACTGATCGCATTAATCTCTTTTTGAGCGGTGACTGGGCCTCGGCTGTCAATTTTGGGTGCGATAAGATCAAGGATCGCATTGGCGATTAAACCGTCCGATTTAATTTTCAGGCTATTCTGATTATTAAACATACTAAAACCTTGCAAATCACCTTGTTCTACCAATGGATTACCCACAACCAGAGAAGCGCGGTTAGTATTGATAAAACCGCATCCATTACAGGTAATGCCGTTTGGGTTTGCCAGTACATAATCTGCTGCTATGCCAAACACCTCCTGTTGACCTAATAACAGGGAAGGGTTCCTGCTGATAACTTCATTCAGAATCAGACTAGCGGCTTGACCATTTAAATTAGGGTTAGCGGCGAGCTGACCGGCTAATTGTGATTGCCCCTCTTCCAGCGCGTTATTTAGTACGACGCCCATCTGACCGACGTTGTAATCCAGATATTGGTTATGTGACAGCCCGGAAGAAGAGGGCGTCACGATATTCACAACCGTTGCTTTACCTTCGGCCGCGAAAATATCGGGATGGTGTGCTGGATCGCCACCACCAACGATTTCACTGGCAAAACTGGTAGAACAAGAGACAAGAATGATTGCCATAGAAGCGGCAAGCTTGCCGGTAGGGGATAACCTGAATTTTTTGTTTTTCATACATTAAGTCTCTATATATTTAGTTATATTATTGTGTGTACAGCATTGGGTACGGCTTAAAACCATCAAAAGGTGTAAGAAAAACGGACTAGCACCTGAATGGGTTCATCCGATGCTTGGCGATTAGAAAATAACTTTCCTCGACTGGTTTCTATATCGAATACCATGCGCTGGTATTTCAGCGTGGCGCCGGAACTGATACCGGCGCTGCTTTGCCAACCTTGTGGGCTGCGATATCCCTGAACCCGGCCAGTATCAATGCCGATACGCAGTGATAATGTGCTGCTGGCGAGGGGAAATGTCCGGGATAGCGTATTTTGCAGATACCAGCCGTTATCCCCGGATAGCGTATTTTTGCTAAATCCCCGCACTGCATTCCGATCAGTGATATTTAGCCATTCGACGCCGGGCAGACCGCGCCGGTTGTATTGTCCATAAAACAGGTTATTGAGCTGATAAGACGAGTTGAACAGCATAAAACGCTGATGCAGATTGACCATCAACTTGCCTTTGGTGAACTGCTTATCGAGATAAGCGGTTCCGATTTGTGCTCCAAACCAAGGCAAACCCTGTTCAACACTCAGATTGAGCGTGATTAATCCGGTTGGAATGATATGTAAATGATTAACGCCGAGCTCAAAGACACTCAATGTTTGGCTACTGACGCCAATCTTGGCATTGTCGATGTAATTATTGTAATTCTTGTAAGTTAATTGCCCGCTGACACTATTAATCTGAGATTGATTACGATAGAAGGCAAAATCGGAACGCATGCCGATTTGCTGAGTATCACCATAAATCTTTATGGTTCTCATTTGTAAATGGGGGCGGCTGGCATATTGGGAATAACTACCAAACCCACTGAATGTTGCTGCGCCATAGGGCACCGAATAAAGCAGAGTATAAGCACGGCTATACCGGTTTGATGGGCTATCTAACGTACTACTGGCATTTAGACTGATGAAATCGGATAAACCAAATGGACTGTCAAAACTGATATTTGTGCGGACCAGCCATTTCCCAGTACTCTTTTGCCCATAATTATCAGTTTTGATATTCAATAACCAAGGCTTACTGCGCTGATTATGCAGTTTGATCACTGAGCCGCCATTTACCGTTCCCGGTAAAATATCCAGGGTGACTTTATTGGACTGTAGCCGGTTAGCCTGATCTAAACCTTGATCGAGTTGTGTGATATTGAGCGGTTGTTTTTCCAGACCGGGAAATAACATACGACTATTCACCCAGCGATCACCGCCTTCGATTTTTTCAATAAACCCTTCGATAAGGTTTAGCCCTAACTCTCCATCGGCATTAGGCGCAATAAACTGAATACGGGCGGTGATATAGCCTTTACTGATATAAAGGTGAGTCAGTTCGTGGCTGAGCCGATTGATATCATGACTGCTGATACACTCCGGGGACAAAGCGCTGAGCGTACTTAAATCCCGAACCGAGAGCAGAGAAATCCCTTTAAGGTAAACACCGGTTAACGGCAGACATTGCTTAGATTCCGGCAATACCGGCGCAGAAGTTGACTCAGGAACGGTATTAGCCTGCTGCTTCAATTGCTGATATCGGCGTTGTTCTATCAGTTGGTTAATTTCCCTGGAACTATCTTGCAGCGTTCTTCTAGCCTCAGTCATTGGCAGATTATCATTTACCTCTGCCGGTGAAGCGATTATCTGAAAGGAAATACAACCCAATATTAAAATAGATATTCTTTTTATCATTCATTCACCGATAAGGATGATATTTTATTCCATAAAACATAAATATAGGGTGATAGCCCGATAGTAATGACATGCGTATTGGCTAGTTTATTTGTTATTAAAGCACACTCCTGGTTATATCTTGCTCTGATTAACGAGTGGCGTTTCTTTTATATCTCGATTTTCTATTAGAAATTTCAATTAGTTGGTTATTCGGATAATAATGAGTTAATAAGAGCAATGATTTTATTGCTTATTAATGAATTAACTTAAGTGGAATAAGTAACAGGTGATGTTTTTTTAAATAATAGCGTGGGTTGTACTAGGAAGATTTTTAAAGAAAGGAAAGCTTAATCTAAGCAAGTAATAATAAGCTAAATTTTAATTCACTGTTACTTAGCTTGATAGACGATAATGTCAGATGTAATAGTCCCTGTAAGTTATTTTAGCTAAAGGAATCAATAATAGAGAGAAAGTCATTTGAGCCGATAACAGAATAATTGTCGGAAGATTGTTAAATTCATGGAGAAGAATAGACTTACCTGGATGTTAGATGCTTTTCTCTATACGGTGGTGATATTATTATATAAATTAGTGTTTATTGCAGATATTTAAGTAAAGTGAAAAATACTGGAAAACTATTTTAATAATTTTCCAGTAGAAAATGACAATATACAAATGATTAGTTATTAGTTACTTCAACATATGGATCATATCGATAATAGCCTAGGAGTTTTTTGCCATCATAAGCAGCAAAGAACCATGTATATTGCTCTACACCTGGTCTATGAGCTATTGCTTGGAAATAACTGTCTTGAGATTCAACAAAAATTACCTTAGGTTCATCCTCATTCGCATTAACTCCTGAAGGGACCATTGGAACTTTTTTGCCTATAGGGTTCTGTGACCATATTTGTGATGGGACAGAGACGACATCTTGTCCTGTACTAAGCTTTTTGAATTTATACAGTATAATTGTATAGTCGAAATTATTGGATACCGTTGTCGCCCTCCACCTAATATTTGCATTAATAGGAACAGTTACACGAGCACCAGATGAACTCGCCACTTTTAGTCCAAACTCTGGAGTATAATTAGCTATATATACATGCTGACGGATAATTGTTGGCTCTTTAGGGTCCAGAGAACTTTTAAGATTATTAGTGCTAAGATATTCAATTATTGAATCAATATCAATAACAAAGGTCACATCAGCTGTAACAGCGTTCCTGGTTATAGCAATATCATCTTTACCCTGAATGATTTCACTCATTATAACACCTCTTTACATATTTAAACTATTTATTAGGAATTGAAAGATTATTTTGTTTACTAATTATTATTCTAATAACTTTCTTTTTATATAATTAACTATTAAAGTTGAAACAGCTACTGGTATAAATCATAGTTTATATGGGAAAATTACTCATATATTTATTAGGTATTACTTCATATGATTCAATACTTTAATTAATTTATTGTTGTAAAGAACAAAACATAATTTTTTAGAGTAAAATATTAAATAATTACTTATGTTGACTTGAAAATGGTTTAATATTCTTCATATGGCTATAATATGTTTTTATATATATAATTTTTCATGATTATTAAATTTTCAATCCTATTGATATAATTTCTCTTGTTTACGAATAATACATGGTGGCTTATCAGATTATGCCTCTGTATAACAGTAAAGAATTATTTTCTCTATTAAGTCTAATTTCTGCTACTATAATAAAGATTAGGATTCACTATCAATATTCTTAATTTTCAAGAGGACATTGAATGAATATTTATCGACCATATACCTTACCTTATAATTTTCATAAATTAGACGTAGATCCCCATTTTGTGGCTGAAATTTGTGAACTTATTAACAAAATTTCGGGGTTTAGTTTGTTCTCCCTTTTATTAAAGGCGCGTTTTCCTATATCTAACCGAGAAGTGTATTTCTTTAATAATTATCATGAATCTTGGAGAGCCCTTTATATAGAAAAAAAGTATTGGATGATTGATCCCGTTCTAAATTTCCGACCAGTGCCGCCTTCTTTTTCAAAAATATGGGATTTGGATTTCTTTTCAAAATCTAATGGGCAAGAACTTTGGTATGTGAATCAGAAATATGGGTTTCGCTCTGGGATCACCTTTGGTCTTCCTGCATTTTCAGGAACTTATGGAGTATTTTCTGTTGCGGGAAAAGAGGGGCCTATTGATAACGAGACAATGTATAAATGTAGTGGAGAAATTTTAGGAGTATATATTAGGATAATAAGATACTTAACATCACACACAAAGTATTTACAATCGTTCTATATCGATAATACCTCATTTTCACATAGAGAATTAGAGGTATTAAGGTATACCGCAGATGGGATGACATCAATTGAAATTGCATCAACCATTTGTGTCACTAAAAGTACAGTTGATTTTCACCTAATGAATATCGTTAAAAAACTGGATTGTAAGAACAAATTCCAGGCAATAGCTAAAGCTGCATTACTTGGCTATATATAACTAATATCAATTTGTAATTATCAGATGATTATATTTTCTATCTTATAAATTAACTCAATAATTAATCCTATTGTTCAAATGGATTATCAGGAGAATTTGAACAAAAACTGACTTTTTACCTTTGTATCTTTATTGGTGCCATTGTAAATAGGAATTGGAGATATTTTCCTGACAAGATGACAATGATATCTATTCAAAATATAAAATCAGGCTCAACCAACACACTTTTCCTTTGGCAGAATTGTAATATTACGGTTCTGCCTGTTCCTTGTTTAATATACCCGTCATCTTTCAAGTTGCCTCTTTGTTGGCTGCACTCACTCACCCCGGTCACATAGTTTGCTATGTGACCGGGGATTCGCTCCCTTGCCGTCGCGATCCATCTTGAAATCCATTGGGTATAATTGTGAAATTAATACAAATTGGGTGGTTTATGGCCCTTCTGTGATTTACATGGTGTCGCAATTAATCCGTATTTGGTCTAAACCTGGTGAAAATATCGTTGTTCACACCCCTGCTTATGATGGTTTTTATAAAGTTATTCAGGGGAACAAGCGGCAGTTGCTTGCTTGCCCACTTGAGAAACAAAGTAATAACTGGATGTGTGATATGAATCAACTTGAAACTTTGCTATCGCAACCAGAAACCAAAATATTATTGCTGTGCAACCCACACAACCCAACGGGCAAAGTCTGGAGTCATTCTGAACCTAAAACGATGTCTGAGCTGTGTGAGCGTTATAATGTTAACGTTATCAGCGATGAAATTCATATGGACATGACCTTGGGAGATACAAAACATATTCCTTGGAGTGAAGTTGCCACGACGCATTGGGCGCTAGTGACCTCAGCATCCAAGTCATTTAATATTCCTGCGCTTACCGGTGCATATGGTTTTATTAATGATGATCATAGCCGCGCAGCATATTCTCATCAACTCACGCAGTGTGATGGATTATCTTCTCCTGCTTAAAAATGAGATAGAAAAAAGCAATTTATTTAATATGAAATCATTATTGGGCGTGCCACTTTCCGACTTCTGATAAAAGCAACTTCTTCCCTTGAGTAATTTCTAATATCCCGTCGAGATATATTGTATATGTCGTACCACGATTAATGAATTCATAACCATATAAGTTACAGGTTCCTGTCTGACAGTTTTTATTTAATGTTTTTCCTTTAAGTCTCAGCGTGGCGCTATCTTTTTTTCTTATTCCAGTATACACAACGTCATCACAGGTAACTTCACCTTCTGGGCAAAGAACATTAATAGTGATAATAAATTTTTCCGTTTCCAATGACGAAGTATAAGACGCAAACGATGTATAAGAATGGGAAATAGAAATAATCCCAATAAGAGTAGAAAATATTTTTTTTACCATTTTTCATAGACTCCACTATTAAATATTTTTAACTCAGCTGCTCGTCGGTTTATTAAGCCCTGATTGACCTTGCCCTGAGATTTATTCCATACTTTCCAGGCATCATCAATGCTGTCATAACCTGTCTTCGCATTTTCATCATTTATCATTTTGACAACAGATGATTTTTTGAATCCACCGATACCAATGTTATATGACAGCAAAACTAAAGCGTCGGACTCGTTTTGTTTTATTTCCTTTGTTATTCCATCATTTACCGCTTTTTCATAAGGTGCAAGAGTATCTTTGAAGAGCTGTTCTGCTTCATCTTCCGTAATGCCATTTTTATATGTATCCCATTCACTTTTTGAAATCAATTTACCATATCCGATAGTTGCCCCTTCAGTCCAGTTGTCTATATTTTTGCCTGTTTGGTCATTATATGGTTTCAATCGCAGTACTTCGATTTCTTTTAATAAATTCAATCCATCCTGGCTTATGGATTTTTCATTATCACCTGAAATAGCACTGCTTTTGGGTTGAAGTGATTGGCTTGTAGGTGTTGCCGTAATCGGACTATTTACAGGTACAGATGGTTTTTTTCCTTCCTGACTTGTCGAGGGTAAAATTATAGGGGCAGTATCAGTAGAAGGGGATTTAGTTATTGTCGCAGGTGGAACAACACTGCTTTGACCACTACCGTTATTTAAGCCAATTTTGGAACCATTAATCAACACCCCGTCGGCGTTCAGGGTAATGACGGAGCCGCCAAAGGTGAGAGTGATGTGCTCTTTGGTCATCTCAAT
>NZ_JFGV01000096.1:0-14851 GCF_000612035.1 Photorhabdus aegyptia
TATAATCTATAATCTATAATCTATAATCTATAAATTGAAAATCTTCGTTTAATTACACTATAGAAAAAGTTAAATATAACCTTTTCTACAGCGTATTTTATCAGTAGCTTAGAAAAATCACCTCTTATTCGTCAGTTTGGATATTGTCTGGCGATAGGCAAGTTCCAGTTTTTCACGGCTGTCAGCCGTGACTTCCAGATCTTGCAATTGACCATTATGGATACCGTAAACCCAACCGTGGATCATCACTTTCTGGCCTCGTTTCCATGCTGCTTGCATAATCGTTGAGTGACCAAGGTTATATACCTGCTCAACAACGTTAATTTCGCACAGACGGTTCAGGCGTTCATTGGGAGGTAACTCACCTAGCATAGAACTGTGCTTATACCAAAGATCGCGGATATGTAGCAGCCAGTTGTTAATCAATCCCAGTTCGGTGCCATCAATTGCGGCTTCGATACCACCACAACCGTAGTGTCCGCAGATAATGATATGTTCAACTTCCAGTACGTCTACCGCATATTGAATAACTGAAAGACAATTTAAGTCAGTATGAATAACCAGGTTTGCCACGTTTCTGTGAACAAATAAGTCACCGGGGGCGGCATCAATTAGTTTTTCTGCTGGCACCCGGCTGTCTGAGCAGCCAATCCATAAGAATCGAGGTTTTTGTGCTTTTGCTAATTCTTTGAAAAAATTTGGGTTTTCTTCGTTAACCGATTCTGACCACTGCTTGTTATTGGCAAGCAGCTCTTCTATTTTTTTCATCATGATTCATAGCCTGGTAGTGTTTCTTTAAGATAGAATCATATACAACATCAATTGAAATTTTAATATTTTGTTGCTGTTTGTTTTTAATCTTTCTGCTGTTTTTGCAAAGCAAGTCAGGCAGAAAAGGAGCATTATGTTTCCACATTACACGCAAAGGCGACCAGATAATAAAGGTGTTTTGTAATTTATGACTTATGCATTGGAGTTAACGCAGCTTACTAAGACTTACACTGATGGTGTTAAGGCGCTGCGTGGGATAGACCTGAATGTGGAAGTTGGAGACTTCTACGCATTATTGGGTCCGAATGGTGCAGGGAAGTCCACCACAATCGGCATTATTAGCTCTCTGGTAAATAAAAGCAGCGGTAAGGTTAAGGTATTTGGCTATGATATTGATACTGATATTGTGAATGCTAAACGCCAGTTAGGTCTTGTTCCGCAAGAATTTAATTTTAACCCGTTTGAGACGGTGTTGCAGATTGTTCTCAATCAGGCTGGTTACTATGGTGTACCGCGAAAAGTGGCGCAAGCCAGAGCGAAAACTTATCTATCGCAGTTAGATCTGTGGGAAAAACGTAATCAACGAGCGATTCGTTTGTCTGGGGGGATGAAACGACGTCTGATGATTGTACGTGCTTTGATGCATCAGCCTAAGTTATTGATCCTTGATGAACCGACCGCCGGTGTTGATATTGAACTTCGTCGCTCTATGTGGAGTTTTTTGCAACAACTGAATGCTCAGGGAACGACAATTATTCTAACGACTCACTATTTAGAAGAAGCAGAAATGCTGTGCCGTAATATTGGTATTATCCAGCATGGTGAACTCGTGGAAAATACCAGTATGAAAAATTTACTCAGTCGGGTGGAGTCTGAAACATTCTTCTTCGATCTGGCGACGCAAAACCCAACTCTTGAACTGGCAGGATATGATTATCGGTTGCTGGATGCCTCTACTTTGGAAGTGGATGTTCAACGCGGTCAGGGAATAAATAGTGTATTTACCCAATTAAGTGCTCAGGGTATTCATATTCTGAGTATGCGCAATAAAGCGAACCGTCTGGAAGAGTTATTTGTCAGCTTGGTGAATAACAAGCAAGGAGATCGTAAATGATTCAGTTGTACTGGGTGGCGCTAAAAACTATCTGGATTAAAGAAATTACCCGTTTTGGGCGTATTTGGGTACAGACTTTATTACCGCCGGTTATTACCATGTCGCTCTATTTTATTATCTTCGGTAGCTTGATTGGTTCGCGTATTGGAGAAATGGGCGGCGTCGATTATATGCAGTTTATTGTCCCTGGCCTGATTATGATGGCGGTGATTACTAACTCTTATGCCAATGTTTCTTCCTCTTTCTTTGGCGCGAAATTCCAGCGCAGTATTGAGGAATTATTGGTAGCGCCGGTTCCGACACACATAGTTATTGTGGGCTTTGTTGGTGGTGGTGTTGCCCGTGGTGTTTGCGTCGGTATTTTGGTGACATTGGTTTCTCTATTTTTTGTTCCGCTTCATATTCATGCGTGGTGGATGATTGTTGTCACGTTATTGATGACCTCTATTTTGTTCTCACTAGGTGGTTTGCTGAATTCGATTTTTGCTAAGACATTTGATGATATCAGCATTATTCCGACCTTCGTATTAACGCCATTGACCTATCTTGGCGGGGTGTTCTATTCATTGACATTATTACCCCCATTTTGGCAGGCGGTTTCCAAGCTTAACCCGATCGTTTATATGGTTAGTGGTTTTCGTTATGGTTTCCTGGGAATTACTGATGTTTCTTTGATAGTTACATTAAGTGTTTTGACTGCATTTATTATGATTTTTTATCTTACTGCCTGGTATTTAATTGAAACAGGGCGGGGATTAAGGACTTAATTGTAGAAAGGACTTATATTGTAGATTCTTTTGTTATGTAAGTAGTGATGAATGGGTAGGGGAAATGCATTTGCAATGTCTTCACAACTGCAATGTCTTCACAACCTACCCATTATTGAGCGCTTAAATTAATATTTAAGCTACCTGAACTGGCACGGCTTTAGCTATACGGCTCATAATATTATCACCGTCGAAGTAAGCGATATTAGGCTTATGATGACAGGCATCTTCATTAGGGATTTGTACATATGAGCAAATAATCAGCCTATCACCTGCCGCCGCACGGCGTGCGGCCGCGCCATTAACTGAAATTATTCTAGAACCACGTTCAGCGGCGATAGCATAAGTGGAAAAACGCTCGCCGTTATCCACGTTATAGATATCAATAGCTTCATATTCCAGAATACCGGCAGCATCCATAAAATTCTGATCAATTGCACAGGAACCTTCATAATGTAGATCTGCCTGAGTGACTTTCACCCGGTGCAATTTCCCCTGTAGCATCGTGCGCAACATGGTTTCTCTCCTGATTCGATGACAACTTAGAATCTGTTATTTTATTTTCCTGCATCAATAACGCCTGATACAACGGCGATTATTGCATTAAGTCTATCTGTTGATTATCGATTAAACGGGTCTGCCCTAACCAAGCAGCCATCAGAATAACCGCTTTTTTACTTTCGGTATTTAACGGCGCCAATGTTTCGGCGTCACGGATAAACAACTCATCAGGTACAAAACCTGCTTCGCGTAGCTGTTCGGCAGCTTGGGTAAGCATTTGTTCTGTGTGACGTTCACCTTGTGCCATTTTTTCAGCGATAGATCGCATGATCTTGCTGAGTTCTGGGGCGATTCGATGTTCATCGGCTGTTAAATTGTTATTACGTGAACTGAGAGCCAGGCCATTTTTATCGCGCACAGTAGGTACTGAGATTAGCGTAATGTCATAAGCCAGGTCGTCAATCATTTGGTGAATAAGTTGTAATTGCTGAAAATCTTTCTCGCCAAAATAGGTCAAATCGGGTTGTACCAAATTGAACAGTTTGCTCACCACGGTTGACACACCACGGAAATGACCGGGACGACTGGCCCCTTCCAGCATGGTAGAAAGCCCAGGAACTTCAACATAAGTCTGATGTTCCATACCGTTAGGGTATATTTCCTTATCGGCAGGAGCAAATACCAGATCGGCACCGTGTTGATGAAGTTTTTCGCAATCTTCCTGTAAAGTACGGGGATATCTTGCCAGATCATCCTGACGATTAAACTGCATCGGATTGACGAAAATAGAGACAATCACAATATCTGCTTGCCCTTTGGCTGTATCGACTAATGTCATATGGCCATCGTGCAAGTTACCCATTGTTGGCACCAGTGCAATGCGTTTTCCTTCCTGACGCCAGCGGCGGATTTCACGGCGTAGAATCGGTACGGTTTCGACAATCAGCATTGCTTAATACTCCTTAGTATGTTTGCAGCCTTCGGGCTAACAAAGGGTAATTTATTAATAAAATGAGTGTTCTTTACCTGGGTAGGCGCCGCTTTCTACTTGCTCTTTATATAGGCGGATGGCATCAGGTATATTTCCCGCTTCTTCAAGGAAGTTTTTCACAAACTTAGGCGGGCTTACTGTGATGCCTAGCACGTCATGCATCACTAAAATTTGCCCATCAGTCACATTACCGGCGCCAATACCGATTACCGGGATCTGTAATGCATCGGTGATACGTTTAGCCAAATCAACGGGGACGCACTCTAGCACCAGCAGTTGTATGCCCGCTTTTTCTAAGGTAATGGCATCTTTTATCAATTGATTCGCTGATTCTTCATCACGTCCTTGCACTCTATAGCCGCCCAGAATATGAACTGACTGCGGAGTTAGCCCTAAATGAGCGCAAACGGGTACAGAACGCTCGGTAAGCATACTAATGGTATCGTATAACCAGCTACCGCCTTCAAGTTTCACCATGTTAGCGCCAGCACGCATAAGCTTAGCCGCGTTTTCACAACTCTGCTCTGGTGTGGCATAACTCATGAAAGGCATATCGGCAATAATAAAAGTATAAGGTGCTCCGGCACGGACGCAACGAGTGTGATAGACAGTATCTTCAACTGTCACTGGAATGGTGGTATCAGCCCCTTGCACTGTCATACCCAGTGAGTCACCCACCAGCATGACATCGATACCTTGCTCGGCAAACAGGTGGGCAAAGCTGGCGTCATAAGCGGTAATAGTTGCGAATTTACGTTTTTCGTTCTTGAGCTGATTCAGATCAGTCATGGTTATTGGTTTCATTATCTATCTTCCTTCTCCTGCAATTTTTCTTGTTATGTACAGAAATCGGCCACGGACTGAACTGAGATCCTTATATGTAATGATTAGAATCAGAGGACTGCGGTTGCAGCCAGAGCTCCAGGCCGTTTTCTGGAATATGTTTTAGTCTTTCAGATAAAGCTTCCCCGTCAGGAAATATGAGATCAGGGGCAATTTCAGCTAACGGGTAGAGCATAAATTCGCGTTGTTTTAGTCCGTAGTGAGGCAGTGTCAAGCGTTCGGTATTAATCACCAGATCGCCAAATAGCATGATATCCAGATCAAGTGTTCTTGGCCCCCAGCGTTCATCTTTTCTTACCCGCCCCTGAGCCAGTTCAATCGCCTGAGTGTGATTGAGTAGTTCTTCCGGTGTTAGCGTGGTCTCCAGCGCGACGGCTAAATTCAGAAAATCAGGTTGATTCTGCGGCCCCATCGGTTTAGTACGATACAGTGAGGAGCAGGCAATAAATTCTGTTTCCGGTAAATCCCGTAATGCAGCAAGTGCATTTTTTACTTGCTGCATAGGTTCTGCCAGATTGCTGCCAACAGCGATGTAAACACGAGCCATCATTATCAGCCGTTCCTGCTTAGTCTTGGTTTATAGTGACGGCGTGGCCGTGTACGACGACGGACAATCTCACTGCCCAGTTCGGAAATCATATGTCGTTGCTGTGATGCATTGACTTGCTGAAATTCTCCCCACCAATGGGCAAGTTCTTTTAGCTCATTGCGGTTTTCGACATTGGCCCTGAGTTCCAGCAAATCGTAGGCAGCACGGAATTTAGGGTGCTCCATCAACTTATTTGCCCGTTTACCATGACGGCGTGGCAGACGTAACTGTAATTGCCAGATATCACGCATGATGGTTGTCAGGCGCTTAGGAATAGCAATGGAGTGGCATTGCTCATCCAAAATATCATTCATAGCCAATGCGAAAGCGTCGTAGTAAGCCAGACCACCTTCTTGGGACAGCTTTTCCGCATGCTCAACCAGTGGATACCAGAGCATCGCGGCGAACAAAAACGCCGGATTAACCCGTTTATCGTTCTGTAACCGGAAGTCGGTATTCTTCAAAACCTGATTGACCATACGTTCCATTGGCGAGTCGTTATTTTCGGTGAAATAGCGTTGAACCAATGGAAAAAGTGGTTGAAATAGGCGGTACTCGCGCAGAAGTTGATAAGTGCTGTAGCCTTGACCGGTTTGTAAAAGTTTTAGCGATTCTTCAAACAGGCGGGCTGGTGGAATATTACTCAGCAGAAAAGCCAAGCGAGAAATCGGTTCGGCGGTATCTTCGCTGATGGTCATATTTAGTTTGCTGGCGAAGCGGATCGCACGCAGCATTCTTACTGGATCTTCTCGATAGCGAGTTTCAGGATCGCCAATCAAGCGGATAACACCGGTTTCTAGATCATGAAGACCACCGGCATAATCACGCAGAGAGAAATCATTGATGCCGTAATAGAGGCTGTTTATGGTGAAATCGCGGCGCATAGCATCTTCTTCAATTGATCCGAAGATGTTATCCCGCAGTAGCATACCGCTTTGTGCTTGTTGTGACTGATTTTTATCACCGGAACCCGTTTGTTCATGTGGACCACGGAATGTTGCGACTTCAATCACTTCCTGACCAAACATAATATGAGCTAAACGGAAGCGGCGTCCAACCAGACGGCAGTTGCGAAATAGCTTACGTACCTGTTCTGGCGTTGCATTGGTGGCAATATCAAAATCTTTCGGTTTCGTGCCGAGCAATAAATCACGGACGCCACCGCCAACCAGATAGGCTTCAAAGCCGGATTTATTCAGACGGTAAAGAACTTTCAGTGCATTTTCACTGATATCTCTGCGGGAAATACTATGTTGTTCCCGTGGAATTATCGTTATTAATGAGTCAGGATGAGGATTCTCCTGTTCAACCTTCCTTTGCATTTCCACATTGGATGAAGATTGATAAGGGTTTTGGCGATTAGAGTGAAGAGTTACGTACTCTTCCTGAGTAGAACGATTAGATCCGGTGACTGATCCTTCACTGGCTGCCTGTGGTTCGCGGTTAGTTTTCCCTTCGCGGATCAATAAGTTACGGCAGAAATTTGCTACTCGGTTAAAAATGGTACACCTCGATAAGTAACTAATCATATAAAACAAATAAAAACAGCGGCTAATCATAGCCTACTGTGTATTTTTTGAGAATGGTTGTTATGACTAACCGTAACTTTATTCACGTTATCTATGTATTTTACCTTGTCGTGGAATTCGGTCCAGCTCCCAACATTCTGTTGCTTTTTTCAACAATTGATCACGAGAAAGATCTTGCCAGTTTTCTATGAGAGGTTGATTAAGGAAAGATAATGCCTCAATCAGTAATGGCCGGGGATCATCCAATGGGATCGGCTGAGCATGATTCTGTTTGGAAAGTTTATTGCCATCCTTATTCAGAGCGAGTGGTAAATGAATATAGTCAGGTATTTTCAGATTTAACTGCTGATAAAGCGCCATCTGACGGACGGTTGGTGCGATCAAATCAGCCCCTCTTACCACCTCGGTCACCCCTTGGTAATCATCATCAATAACAACCACTAAATTATAGGCAAATAAACCGTCACGACGGTGAATAATAAAATCTTCTTCAGCCATGATCGGATCGGCGTTCAGATATCCTTGCAACTTATCTTCGAAACCGTAAATCGGATGACGCTGTTTGAATCGAATTGCTGCATGATCAACGGGCAAATTTAATTCACGACAGTTTCTATCATAAAAACCATTAGTCTGGTGAATGCGTTGACGGGTACAAGTGCAGTAATAGCTTAAGCCTTGTTGTTGCAATTGATTAAGGATATGACGGTAAGCCTCATGGCGTTGAGATTGATAGAGAATTTCACCATCCCAATGTAAACCGTAATGCTCAAGCGCGTGAAGAATACGGTCGGCAGCACCGGGAACTTCTCTGGGCGGATCAATATCATCGATACGTATCAGCCACTTTCCCTGACAAGCGCGGGCTTGCAAATAGCTGCCAATGGCAGTGATTAATGAACCAAAATGCAGGTCGCCAGAAGGTGATGGGGCGAAACGCCCAATATAAGAGTGGGGACGTTCAGATTTTATCATATGGGATCAGTGGAGTTGTTTATACGGCGTCATGAAGACGCCGTATTCGGAACACCATTAATTAGCCAGCCATCTGTTTTTCACGGATTTCGGCCAGAGTTTTACAATCAATACACAAATCTGCGGTTGGACGGGCTTCCAAACGACGGATGCCGATCTCAATGCCACAGGATTCACAAAAACCGAAATCGTCATCTTCGACTTTTTTCAGGGTTTTCTCGATCTTCTTAATCAATTTACGCTCACGATCGCGGTTACGTAATTCAAGACTGAATTCTTCTTCCTGCGCCGCACGGTCAACTGGATCAGGGAAGTTCGCTGCCTCATCTTGCATATGAGATACAGTACGATCTACTTCATCCCTGAGTTGATTGCGCCATGCTTCAAGAATTAGCTTGAAATGCGCCAACTGGGCATCGTTCATGTATTCTTCACCTGGCTTTTCTTGGTAAGGTTCTACCCCAGCGATGGCGAGAATGCTTAAGGACGAGGTTTTACGTTTTTGCCCTTCTTGCATAATACTTCTCCTACACACGCACTATCAAACAAACCCCTAGCGGGGAAAAAAACAGGCCGCTATAAATAGCAGATGGAGCATGGGTTGGCAATTGTTCCTGCCATTAGTTTCACAATGGTGTGGAAGCAAATGTATTGCATGCCTTTACACCTTGTACAACTTGGCTGCAAATAATTAGGTATACCCGTTATCTTTCAAGTCGCCTCTTTGTTGGCTGCACTCGCTCACCCCGGTCACATAGTTATCTATGCTCCCGGGGATTCGCTCCCTTGCCGTCGCGATGCATCTTGAAATCCATAGGGTATAAATCGATAAATTAATCATTTTAGTACAAAAGTTAACTTATCGCCTAAAATCATCCCTTTTCCTGTCATGTTGGCCTGGTAACAGATAACTTCGACCCCAGAATTTCGCGCTTGTTCCAAAAGAGATGAATAATTATGATCAATATGTGCCGCCGCCGCGACCTGCCTGATGCCGGAATGCAAAACCGCAAAGAACAAAACCGCTCTTTGCCCTTGTTCTGCTATGTGCTGCAATTCCCGTAGGTGTTTTTGCCCGCGGGTCGTAACAGCATCAGGGAAATAGCCACAATTTTCCTGGAGAAGCGTCACTGATTTCACTTCAATATAGCAATTAACTTGTTGTTCTGCCTGTAATAACAGATCTATCCGACTGTTCTCTTCGCCATATTTCACTTCGCGACTGATTTTTTTATATTCAGAAAATTCTGGAATAGCATTTTTTGCAATGGCTTCAGCGACTAAATCATTTGCTCTGAGCGTATTGACGCAAATCCAGTGACCATCCTGCGTTTCTGTTAATTCCCAACTGTTGGGGTATTTACGCTTGGGATTATCAGAGGTGGAGTACCAAACCGTATCTCCCGGTGTCGCGCAGCCGGTCATTGCGCCCGTATTGGCACAATGGATGGTCAGTGTTTCGCCTTCCGGTGTGATGACATCAGCCAGGAAGCGTTTATAACGACGAATTAGCGTGGCAGATTGTAAGGGTGGATGGAATTCCATAAAAACTCCTTGATGACTGATGGCATAAGATTGAAGCGGGCAATGCTACAATGCCGACGGTTGAAAGTTAACTTTCTTTGTATGGGGTGTTTGTGTCTTTATTGCCTGTATATGAGGTCGTCGAGCCTGTCCTGAGTGCGTTGAAAAGTTCACAACAGGTCCTGCTTCATGCTCCGGCGGGTGCCGGGAAATCGACAGTTTTGCCATTGGAGATTCTGAAAAAAGCCGATTTTTCTGGACGTATCATAATGTTGGAACCACGGCGGATTGCCGCTCGCAGTGTTGCTAATCGCCTTGCAGCTCAACTGAATGAAAATATTGGGCAGACGGTGGGTTACCGGATGCGTTCAGAAACGAAAGTGAGTACAACCGCTCGCCTTGAAGTGGTAACGGAAGGCATTCTAACCCGTATGTTGCAGCAAGATCCCATGCTGACAGGGGTTTCTCTGGTGATTCTGGATGAATTTCATGAGCGCAGTTTGCAGGCCGATTTGGCGCTGGCGTTGTTGCTGGATGTACAGGCAGGTCTGCGGGATGATCTGCGAATTTTGATCATGTCAGCTACCTTGGATAATCAGCGGCTCTGTTCTTTATTACCTGATGCGCCAGTGGTGACTTCTCAAGGGAGAAGCTTTCCTGTCACCAGACATTATTGTCATTTGCCTGCTCATCAACCTTTTGAACAGAGTGTAGCTACCGTTGTATTGCGGTTACTCCAACAGGAGCAAGGTTCTATGCTGTTGTTCTTGCCGGGTAGCGGAGAAATTCAACGGGTATTTGGGTTTCTTAGCGGGAAAGTTGCTGAGGACACCGATTTGTGCCCGTTATACGGTGCGTTGTCATTGGCTGAGCAACAAAAAGCGATCGAACCTTCACCATGTGGACGCCGTAAAGTTGTTTTGGCGACTAACATTGCGGAAACCAGCTTAACGATTGAAGGTATCCGGTTGGTGGTTGATAGCGGCCTTGAACGCACAACGTGTTTTGAACCTAAAAATGGGCTGACTCGCCTGATCACTCAACGCATCAGTCAAGCTTCTATGACACAACGAGCGGGTCGAGCAGGCCGATTGGAAGCCGGAATTTGTTGGCACCTATTCAGTCAAGAACAGGCAGAAAGAGCGGCAGAACATAGTGAACCTGAAATTCTGAATGCTGATCTCAGTAGCTTATGGCTCTCCTTATTGCAGTGGGGGTGCCATGATATCTCCCAATTGCACTGGTTGGATATTCCCCCTGCGGCAGCTCTGGCGGTGGCTAAATCGCTGTTATTACAGTTAGGTGCAGTTAACAACAATGGTCAGTTAACGTCCAGAGGCAGAAAAATGGCGGAATCCGGTAGTGATCCGCGCTTGGCTGCGATGTTATGTGCAGGATTGGAACAAGGGGCCGACATGTTGGCAACTGCCGCTATGTTGAGCGCGATTCTGGAGGAACCGCCCCGTGGTGGTCAGCCGGATATCACGTACTGGGTTGAGCAGCGACAAGCTCATTGGTTACGGCGGGCAAAGCAGTTAGCTAGAAATATGGGCGATCATTTTGGTGAGCCAGACAGCGGACTTGCCGCACCGCTATTAGCCCAAGGTTTTCCTGACAGAATAGCCAAAAATCGGGATAAGGGAGGGCGTTTTCAACTGGCGAATGGTCTGGGAACGATAATCGATGATGAAGAAAAGTTATCTGGCGAATCGTGGCTGGTGGTTCCTTCATTATTACAAAACAGCAGGAATCCTGATGCGCGTATTTTGCTGGCTTGTCCTTTGGATATTGAACCACTGATACAGCAACAACCGAATTTATTCAGCGAGCAGAGTGTTGTTGAATGGGATGATAACAAAGGGACGTTACAGGCTTGGAAGCGGTTGCAATGTGGCAGCTTGACAGTAAAAGCCCAACGATTGACAAAGCCTTCAGATGAGCAATTACAACAGGCTCTGCTAAACTGGTTACGCAGTGAGGGATTACATGAACTGAACTGGTCACTTGCGGCAATTCAGTTGTGCATCCGTATCCAATGTGCGGCTAAATGGTTGCCCGAAATGCAGTGGCCGGCAGTAGATAATGATGCATTAATGGCTTCTCTTGATGATTGGTTGATGCCGTTCCTTACTGGCGTGCGTGATTTGAAAGGGCTGAAACAGATTGATTTGTTGCCGGTGTTGGAAAACTTGCTGGATTGGCAACAACAACAGTGTCTGGATAATGAACTGCCTATTTATTACACTGTTCCTACCGGCAGTCGGATAGCAATTCGTTATTTCAGTGATAAACCACCGGTATTATCTGTTCGGATGCAGGAAATGTATGGCGAGCAGCAAAGCCCCTCTCTGGCAAAAGGGCGGGTAACACTGGTGCTTGAACTATTATCGCCAGCCCAAAGGCCATTGCAGATCACGCAGGATCTGGCTGCTTTTTGGCAAGGCTCCTATCGTGAAGTACAAAAAGAGATGAAAGGGCGTTACCCAAAACATTTATGGCCGGATGATCCGGCAAATACGGTACCGACTCGGCGGACAAAAAAATATTCGTAATAGAATTTAGCAATTTTTTGCAGGCGAATAAATTCATTAAAAAATATGAAAACCCAATAAGAGAATCTGAGCGGTTTTGGAGAATTTTGGAATGTCTGGTGAAGATCGTCAACCAATTGGACGTAAAGGCAAAAAAGGGGTATCTCGCCATAAACGGCCATTAAAAAGGCGATATAGGTTGGATGATGATATTGGCTATGAAGATGATGACTACGATGATGAAGAGGATCAACCCATGACAACGAAAGGAATGTATTCTCGCCCACCTAAGAAAAAGTGGCGTTGGTTCTGGTTGTTATTCAAGATATTTATTATTTTTGCCGTAATACTGGCGGCTTATGGTGTCTATCTGGATGCCAAAATCCGCGATCGCATTGATGGAAAAGTCTGGGAGTTACCGGCGGCAGTCTATGGTCGCATGGTCAATCTTGAACCGGGCATGAACTACAGTAAGAAAGAGATGGTACATCTGCTGGAAGGGATGCAGTATCGCCAGGTAACAAAAATTACCCGTCCCGGAGAGTTTTCTGTCAGAGGTGAAACCATTGAAATGTTGCGCCGTCCGTTTGATTTCCCTGATAGCAAAGAGGGGCAGATCCACGCTCTGCTGACTTTCAGCGATAACCGCTTGGCGGGGATCGAAAATCTGGAAAACCAGCGTCAGTTTGGTTTCTTCCGTCTTGATCCGAAGCTGATTACCATGTTGCAGTCCCCCAATGGGGAGCAGCGGTTATTTGTGCCACGTTCTGGTTTCCCGGAGTTATTGGTTAACACTTTGCTGGCGACGGAAGATCGCCATTTCTATCAACATGATGGCATCCGTATTCTTTCCATTGGGCGTGCAGCACTGGCTAACTTGACTGCCGGGCGTACGGTTCAGGGGGGAAGTACCCTGACGCAGCAATTGGTGAGAAACCTGTTCCTGACCAATGAACGTACTTTGGTGCGCAAAGCCAATGAAGCCTATATGGCGGTGCTGATGGATTATCGTTACAGCAAAGATCGGATTCTCGAACTGTATCTGAACGAAGTTTATTTAGGCCGAAGTGGTGATGGGGAGATCCGAGGATTTCCGCTGGCGAGCCTCTACTATTTTGGTCGTCCAGTGGATGAATTGAGTTTAGATCAACAGGCGTTGCTGGTCGGTATGGTGAAAGGGGCCTCACTCTATAATCCGTGGCGTAATCCTAAACTCGTTCTCCAGCGTCGTAATGTGGTGCTCAAGCTGTTACAAAACCAGCAAATTATTGATGAAGATCTTTATAAGTTATTGAGTGCTCGTCCACTGGGGGTAAAACCGAAAGGTGGTGTTATTACCCCACAACCGGCGTTTATGCAGCTAGTTCGTAAAGAATTGCAGGACCGACTGGGGGATCGAGTAAATGATCTGTCCGGCGTAAAAATCTTCACTACTTTGGACCCGGTATCTCAGGATGCGGCTGAAAACGCGGTAGAAGAGGGAATTGCCAACCTGAGAAAAACCCGCAAAATTGCTGACCTTGAAGGGGCAATGGTGGTTGTCGATCGTATCAGTGGTGAAATCAGAGCGATGGTTGGTGGTTCTCAACCTCAGTATGCTGGATTTAACCGAGCGATGATGGCGCGTCGTTCAATTGGCTCGCTGGCGAAACCTTCGACTTATTTGGCGGCATTGAGCGAGCCGGATCAATATCGGTTGAATACCTGGCTGGCGGATGAACCTCTTGCGGTAAAACAGCCGAACAGCAAGGTTTGGGAACCGAGAAATTATGACCGTCGTTTCCGTGGGCGAGTCATGTTGATAGATGGGCTGGCAAATTCATTGAATATTCCTACGGTGAACCTTGGATTAGCGGTTGGTCTTGATCATGTCAGCAACACATTGATTCGGCTTGGCGTACCGGAGGAAGTGATTCAACAGGTTCCGGCCATGTTACTGGGTTCTCTTAGCTTGACGCCGTTAGAAGTAGCGCAGGAATACCAGACAATGGCGAGTGGCGGCAACCGTGCGACGCTTTCCGCGTTACGTTCTGTCATCGCGGAGGATGGTACCGTGATATATCAGAGTTACCCACAGGCTGAACGGGCTGTACCGGCTCAGGCGGCTTATCTGACGCTATATGGTATGCAGCAGGTGGTGGCGAATGGAACTTCTCGTTCTCTGAACGCTAAGTTTGGTCGTTATAATCTGGCGGGTAAAACGGGTACCACCAATGATCTGCGTGATAGCTGGTTTGCCGGAATCGATGGTAAAGAGGTGGTGATAGCATGGGTTGGCCGCGATAACAACGACCCGACCAATCTGACCGGTGCTACAGGGGCGTTGAATGTGTATCGCCGTTATCTGGAAAATCAGACGCCGCTGATGTTGAATAATATTCCACCGGAAGGCATTGTCGATATGGCGGTTAATCAGGATGGCAGCTTTAGCTGTAGTGGCAGTGGTTGGCGAACATTACCGGTTTGGACTTATGATCCACAGAGTTTGTGCCAGCAAACAGCGGTATCAGCACCGGTTCAACAGCAAGAAGAAGCACCGGGCTGGTTGCGAGAGATGTTTGGTCAATAATAAATACTTGATGATATAAATGACAAAGCGCTGATCTTTATGGTCAGCGTTTTTATTTTCTGAGTTTAACGGCTTTCCAAACATACCGAACCATTATCTTTTCGACTTTATACCCGTTATCTTTCAAGTTGCCTCTTTGTTGGCTGC